>JAGODZ010000158.1 GCA_017997975.1 Rhodoferax sp. | reverse complement strand
CCAACTTTCAGCTCCTCATGAATCCAGCTGGTGGCGCGGCCACCCGGCACGCGGCGAATATTGAGCTCAATTTCGCCGCGTGCCGAAGGCGCGCTGGCAATCGAGAACGCACGCCGCTGCTCTTCGCCCGGCACCACCAGATTGATGTACTGCCCGGCCTGAAACTCCAGCTGCTGTGGCGCATCCAGCGTGATCCAGACGCCCTTGATCGTTGGCGTCAAATCCACCAGTCGCGTCACCTTGCCCTGGTAGTCATGCACCAGCAGGTTGCGTGCATCGGGTTCGTCATCGATCTCGGCTTCAATCGTGACATCCGACTCCAGCGTAGCGCAGCACGCCAAGGTCTTGCCTTCTTCACGTTCGTAATCCATCAGCGCAAAGTTGGAGGCCACCCCGTGATCCACCTCACCGTCGGTGATGATGACCTTGCACGTCGCGCACAAGCCGTGACAACAGGCGTGCGGCAGGTAGATGCCCGCCCGCAAGGCGGCATCGAGGATGGTTTGACCCTCCTCGACTTCCAGCACTTGGCCCAGTGGCTCAATGGTGAGTTGATAGCTCATCGTCTGCGTCGCACGCTCAGTTGCACGAACCGTTGAGGCCGTTCAGGCCCGGGGTGCGAAAACGGATCACGTCCTTGTGGCCCAAACCGTTTTCAGCCAGCGTCTTTTCTGCATCAGGCTGCCAAGGTTTGCCAGACTTGAACCATTCGGCTGTCGTCCAGTCAATCTTGGCAAAGTCCGGGTGGGCACCAAAGATGCCGGGGAAAGCGCCTGCCAACATGTCGCCAAACTTCAGCGTGGGCGGCATCGGGGCACAAAATGGCGCGCAAAACATCAGGTGGTCTTCCCAGCCGATGTAAAGCAGCGGTGCCGGGAACTTGTCCACGGTGTCCTTCTGAATGTGGGGGTAGGGGCGAATAGATAAGGTCGTCATGATGATGGGTTCTCCTGTGAGGCCGGTGCTCAGTTACCGGTGGCCAAGTCGCGCCAAGCTTTGAAGTTTTTCTGGTCTTGCGACCCTTCAAAGTCCATGTTGTCGCGGCCCATTTCCATGCGGTACCACTTCAGTACCTCGGCCAGCGGATTGAAATCTGCTGCCGTTGGGTCAGCCTCAGGGGTGAAACAATTGCCCTGGTAAATCTGGTGCACCGGCATCCAGGACTGGATGTACTTTTCGGGTTCGTTGTCGAAGATGCTCTTGCAGCCGTCTGAGCAAAAGTGGTACTTCATGCCGCTGTAGTCGGATTCGCGGTAGCAGATTTTGGTCGGGTCATCGGGCTCGGTGAACACCAACGGAATCTGGCAGGTCTGGCACAGCATGGGCAAGGTGGTGTTGTAGAAGCGCCGTCCTTCGGCGGCTTCCTTGGCCCAGTGCTCAAAGCGGGGCCGGTAGTATTTGTCGAAGGTGTCCGGGTACTTGGCCGACAGCCATTCCATTTCAGACTCGGACGGGGTCCAAGTGTGAAATGGGGTTGCCATGCCGTAGTTGTAGAACGTCGACCAGGCTTGGTGCGACAGATGGTCTTTGTCCTTGCACGCCTGTTCCCAGCCCTTGGGTACGGTGATGCCGTAGCGTGCCAAGTCGGCAAACAGGGCTCCGCCGTTGTCTTCCGCGTAGGTCTCCCAAGCTTCTTTCCAGCTCATCACGCGCTTGGGCAGCATGTAGTCCATCATCATGGCCACCAGCGTGAGTACGCGGTAGCCGCGCCAGAACCACTTGTCGATCCAGGCCTGCACGATGGGCAGGTTGTCTGGGTCTTGCTCCAGGATGAACTTGATCATCTCCAAGCCCAGCGTCATGTGACGGGCTTCGTCAGACTGGGCCGAGAAGCCAAACGCCATGGCCGCCATGTCGCCGTTGTAGGCGGCACCCGAAATAAAGGGCACGAACAGCAGGTTGGTCAACACGTACTCAAACGCAAACCCAATCGACACCATGAACTCGAACGGCCCTGCGGTGACCGCATCGTCAAAGAACGACTTGGGCACTGACAGGTACCAGACACGATCATGCTGGTGACGGAAATTCTGGAAACCGTTGTAGAACTTGTTGTAGTTCGACATCGAGTGAATCTGGGTCTGGTTGTGGCGGATTTCATCCAGCGACTGCATCATGCAGGCCACCCGGGGTCCGGCCCCGGCGAGCTGGCGACCCACGTGGGCAAAGCCGCGGTGCGCCATGTATTCCAGTGGCGACACACCCGTCAGAAGCAGCTTGAGCGAATTGATATAACGCGCATCCGTGACTTGCAGGTGGCCGTTGTTCTGGTTGAACGCATCAATGATGGCGTAGAGCTTTTTCTCTTTTTCCGACTGGTATTTCCAGTAAGCATCCATGGTCAGGCGGAACGGGTCTTCAAACTTGCTCCAGTCGTGAATCTTGATGCCCTCGTACTCCAGGTACGGGTAAATATCAGTCTTCTTCTGGTAGGTGGGCTCCCAGTCGAGATCGCGTGTCATCAGGTTGTAACGATCTTTCAGGTTCAGCTTTTTCTTGACTTTCATGTCCATGAGGTGTCTCCAGTTGGCGTGGGGGGTCTTGGTCTTGGAATGCAGTGCGCTCAGTGCTTCCAGCTCAGCGTGAATTCGTCGTCGGTCTCGGTGATGTGGCCGGTCAAGGTGATCAAGTTGATGTGCAGCTCCTGCAGGTCGAACGGGCGACCCATCTGCTCCTCAACGGAGCTGCGCTTGATCACCATCTCGTCGGGTACATCGACTTTGACCATGGCGGGCTGCATGTTGACGATGGCGTTGGGGTTGTCGGCCACGATGGCATCCACAATGCAGCGGGTTTCTTCGTTTCGTTGAAAGGCAATGAATACGTTTGACATAGGGGTTCTCCAGGACGTTCAGGCAGCCAGACCGGCTTTGACCAAGCGGGCATCAAGGCGGGCAGAAACCTGGGCCAGCGCCGCATCACCTTGCGCACCCAAGGCCATCTTGGCCAAGGGTTGCAGTGCCGTCATGGCACGCGCACGCCAATGGGTCAGCCACTGCTGCAACTGCGCTTTGTTTTGCGGGTTTTCAGCGGCAGCGACTTTCATGCAGGCATCGACCCACTTGCTGCTGTCCGCAAACCACTCGGTTTGAAAACGCGTCAGCAAAGACACGGTGGGACCGGCTTTGGCGTTCAGCGCCTGATCGACTTCGGTGTAGGCCAAACCGGACAACAAGCTGTCAATGACAACGTTTTGCACGACAAACAACTCAAACCAGTCCTTGATGACCAGCGTGTCTTCCACCAGACGGCGCAACGCTTGCCACTGGGGTTGTTCCAGCCAGGCTTTCTTGGCAAACTGAACTTCACCCTCGTCGCCCAGCGTCATGCCCATGCGGGTCAGGTACTGGGCAATGCCGAGCTGGTCCATGCCTTGGTACAGGCAAGGCTGGGTGATGGCAGTGCCAAAACCGTAAGCGCACATCGCGGCACCATTCATGTTGGCCCCCCACGCCACGTGGCGCAGTGGCACATAAAAGTCAAGCGCGGTGCGACGGGCGGACTCGTCATAAGCTTCGGCGAGGCCGCGTGTTTCAACGAAGTCAAAGTCGGCTTCGGCGGTTTCCTGCATGCGGGCACGGGAGGCGGTGTACGTGCCGTAATAAAACTGGCGCGGATCTTTCAGGGCGTACCAGTCTTTCATGGTGATGGCGGTGCGAGATGCATCGAAAATTTCACGCTCTGGGTCCCAAGTGGGACGGTAGTGAAAGTTGACATCGGGCTGAATGTCCATCGTCGCTTCAAGGTAGCGTGAGGCCGTCTTGTCGGCACCAATACGCGCGGAGATGTGGTCAAAGGTCTGCCGAAGCGGCTCGATGCTGACAGTTCGAAGGTCGATATGCATTTGGGGGTGTCTCCTCAGGGTTGTTGCCGGGTGGTAGGTCTTGCTCAGGCCTTGTTGTCATGACGGGTGTTCTGCTCGCGAGCCGCGCGCAGACTCCAGTCCCATTCCTGCTCTGCGCCGTCGTGCGGTGCTGGCAGCCGACCCTGGGTTGGGACGACGGCGTGCATGCCGCAAAACTCATCAAATGCTGTCTGTGCCATGAGCAACTCAACGAACAGTTCGGGCTCGCCGACGGCGAATTCAAACTCGACCAGTCCATTGGCGTGCGTTTCGATGACTCGCACATATTTCTTTTCAGGGTTGAATGCAGTGGTGTGTGGCATGGTGATGGGCGGTTGGATGCAAGCGTCAACGCAACTAGCTTGCCAACAATCGGCGCCACCCTAAAAATCTCGGGATTTTTAGGGAAAACCACTAGGCTTTGATCTCGTTTTGCCAAGAAAACGCATGTTTCTTGAATTTAAAGTTCGTTACACGCGTTGAAATGACGGTATTTATTTCATAAATTGATCAAACAAGCAGGAGCTGTCACCTCTTTATTGATCAAATGATCAATTCAGCGTCCACTCCCCCTCAGAGGTAACGATAATTTAAATATCGAGATTTCAAAAATTCATGGGGAGACACGATGGCACACAAGCTCAAATACCCGCCGGACCATGACCTGCGCCGCCTGCTGCGTTTTGACGCCGAAAAGGGAGCCATTTGGCTGGGTGATCGCCGCATGGTGATGAGCCACACCGCAGGGCTGGCCGCTCTGCGCCAGGACTTGGTGAGCTCACTGGGAGCCGAGCATGCCCGGCGCATCCTCACCCGCATGGGTTACGCCAACGGCATGTGCGACGCTGAGTTGGCCAAAAAACTGCGTCCTCATCAGTCGCTGGAAGACGCCTTTTTGGTAGGGCCGCAGCTGCACATGCTCGAAGGGGCGGCGCGTGTCACGCCACTTGTGCTCAGTTTTGATGTGTCGGCAGGCCAGTTTCAAGGTGAATTCCGCTGGGACCACTCCTGGGAAGCGTACGCCCACAAGCAGAAATTTGGCCAAGTTGATGCGCCCGCTTGCTGGACCTTGCTGGGCTACGCCAGTGGCTATAGCAGTGCCTTCATGGGTCGCCTGATTTTGTTCAAGGAAACCGAGTGCGCCGCATGTGGGGCAGACCATTGCCACATCGTCGGGCGCCCCATTGAGGAGTGGCCTGACGGTGAAGCACATCGGGTGTACTTTGGGGACGATTCTCCGATTGAGACGCGCGACGCACGACAAATCCAGTTTGAAACACTCCAATCGACGATTGAACCCGCCGCTCAGGTCGATCGACTGGTGGGGGCGTCACGTGCCTTTCGCAAGGCCTATGTTTTGATGGAAAAAGTGGCAAAAACTCAGGCAACCGTGCTGCTCACGGGCGAAACCGGCGTGGGCAAGGAGCGCTTTGCCCGCGCGGTGCATGAACTTTCAACACGCCACGCAGCAGCCTTCGTCGCCGTTAACTGTGCGGCATTGCCTGCTGAGCTGATCGAGGCAGAGTTGTTCGGCGTTGAAAAGGGCGCGTTCACGGGGGCTCACGCGTCTCGCCGGGGCCGCTTTGAGCGTGCCGACGGTGGCACCTTGTTATTGGATGAAGTGGGCGAGTTGCCAATGGCAGCGCAGGCCAAATTGCTGCGGGTGCTCCAAGAAGGTGAGATTGAACGCGTGGGTGGTGAGGCTACCCGAAAGGTCAATGTCCGCCTGGTGGCGGCCACCAACATCGACCTAGAGCAAGCGGTGCTGGCGGGGCGCTTCAGACGTGACCTGATGTACCGCCTCAATGTGTACCCCATTTGCATTCCCCCACTGCGGGAGCGGCGTGCCGATATTGAGGCCTTGGCTCTGAGCATGCTGGCGCGGTTTTCAGCGCTGCACCAGAAACCGGTGCTCGGTTTTGGCGAGCGCGCCCTGCAAGCACTGCAGCAACACCATTGGCCCGGAAACGTGCGCGAACTGGAAAACATGGTGGAACGCGGCGTCATCCTGGCGTGCCCGGGAGGCATGATCGAAATTGAAGATTTATTCCCCGATCTGCCCGAAGACACGCCCATTGTGGTGGACACCCATGGTCAACTGGCACCACTCCCGAGCCTGAGTGATGACGATCTTTGCGAGCGCATCTTGGCCAGTGGTCGCTCCATCCTGGATGTCGAGA
The DNA here is from genome assembly GCA_017997975.1 of Rhodoferax sp. Taxonomy (GTDB): domain Bacteria; phylum Pseudomonadota; class Gammaproteobacteria; order Burkholderiales; family Burkholderiaceae_C; genus Rhodoferax. The sequence continues at coordinate 1,912 of JAGODZ010000158.1, read as the reverse complement.
CCAAGTTGCTGGACTTTGCAGTCGCCCGTGCGCACGGCAATTTGTCTGAGGCCGCACGGCTTTTGGGCCTGAGCCGCGCGAAAATGGCCTACCGAATAAAGAGCCGCCATCCGTCCGACTCACCCGTCCCAGGGAGCGATTCATGACCCTTCACAACATGCAACCCAATCCACATGTCGATGCAAATGCGGCCGCGCCGCGCACACTGGTCGAGCGGGCCTATTTGGCGCTGCGCCATGACGTGGTGCGCGGCACGCTCGCCCCCGGTGAGCGCCTGCGGGTGGAGCATCTCAAAGACAGCTACCAAGTAGGGTCAGGCACGCTGCGCGAAGCGCTGTCGCTACTTTTGTCAGATGCTTTGGTCACGGCCGAGGGCCAGCGTGGTTTTCGTGTGGCCCCCATCTCACTGGCCGACTTGGAGGATTTGACCAATACGCGTGTGATGATTGAAACGGAGGCGTTGCGCCAGTCCATCCGACGTGGCGACGCACAATGGGAGGCCCATGTGGTCGCCAGCTACCAGTTACTGACACAAGCCGAACTCAGCCCGGACGAGCCACATCCCGACTCTTGGGAGCAATGCAATAAGGCGTTTCACGAGGCCCTGATTTCAGCGTTCAACTCACCTTGGAGCAAGTACATGCTCAACATCTTGTACCGACACGGCGAACGCTACCGCAATATCAACTGGCGCTTAACCGCAGCCCACGCGAGTGGGCGAGATGTGCACCTTGAGCATGAATCGATTTTTCGAGCGGCCATTGATCGACAAGAGGCGAGAGCCGCCTTGGCGCTTGAGGCGCATATTCGTCTGACCCACGACATTGTGCGACGACAAGCGACTGAGTCGCCCACGTAGTCGATACAGCCAATAGATCCGATCCCGCAATTAAAACGCACGCGGCTTAATCGTCAAATGGTGCAGCGTTTTGGCCTTGTGTTTTTTGTCGTCAGCTATGGCCATCGCGAATCAAAATGCAGGTTTTTCAATGAATGGGGGGCGACCGCTGCATAAAGCGGTGGTTCATGTCGTTGAGCAGCGCCGTAACCGTCAGGACCATGGCAATGGTGTTGGGCATGTGCTCAGAGTGGTGTCACATCAGGACAACAAACTTCAGTTTACGGGCCTCTGCCTCATCCCGGGCGCATCGGCCTCGCTGGAGTGGCACGTCCTGCTGGCCCAGAGTCGATGCCGTCCCGGTGCAGGGTTTTTCGAGTGAAGGCATCATCACCGCATGACTCATTCACTCGACACTGGATTCACCGCCGTGGTGCTTGGCGCGAGTGGCGCCATCGGGCAGGCTTGGCTGGCGTTGTTGCAGGCCGACTCGCGCTGCGCGCACGTGGTGGGCTTGTCGCGCCAGAGTGACCCGCCGCTGGTGCTGGAAGACGAAGCCAGCTTGGTGGCCTGCGCCAAGCACTTGCGCACCTTTGGGCCCCTGCATTTGGTGCTGGACGCCACGGGGGCGTTGACTATCGATGGCCGAGGCCCAGAGAAACGCCTCGATGAATTGGACGGTGCCGCGCTCTTACGCGCCTTTGAGGTGAATGCGGTGGGCCCGGCGCTGCTGCTCAAGCACTTGACGCCGCTCTTCGCCACGAAGCAGCGCGTGGTGTGGGCCAAGCTGTCAGCCCGGGTGGGCAGCATTGAAGACAACGCCAAAGGCGGCTGGTACGGCTACCGTGCGTCCAAAGCCGCCCTCAATATGTTCTTGCAAACGGCGGCCATTGAGTTGGCCAGAAAGCGCCCGCTGGCCGTGGTGGCCGCTTTGCAACCGGGTACGGTGCGCTCACGTTTGAGCCAGCCTTTTGTGGGTGACAACGCCTTGGACCCCACGGTGTCCGCCCAGCGCTTGCTGGACGTGCTTGACACCTTGGAACCCACAGGCCGCGCTCACTTTGTGGATCACTT
>JAGODZ010000017.1 GCA_017997975.1 Rhodoferax sp. | reverse complement strand
GTCGCTGTAGTTGCCTTTGTAAGGCATACCATTGCCACGGTCGAGTTCCAAAATCCACTCGGCCGCGTTGTCCAAGAAGTAACGATCGTGGGTAATGGCAACCACCGTGCCTGGGTAGCGCTGCAGAAACTGCTCCAGCCAGTCCACCGATTCCGCATCCAAGTGGTTGGTTGGCTCGTCCAGCAACAGCATGTCAGGCTTGGAGAGCAACAGGCGGCACAAGGCCACACGGCGTTTCTCACCACCGGACAACAAGCCGACTTTGGCGTCCCAAGGGGGCAAACGCAAGGCGTCAGCAGCGATCTCCAACTGGTGCTCTGAATCGGTGCCAGCGCTGCCGATGATGGCTTCCATCTTGGCTTGTTCTTCAGCTAATGCGTCGAAATCAGCGTCTTCTTCGCCGTAAGCGGCATAGATTTCTTCGAGGCGAGCTTTGGCAGTAAACACGTCACCCATGCCTGCCTCCACGCTTTCACGCACGGTTTGGTCAGGGTCGAGCTGGGGTTCTTGCGGCAAATAGCCAATGTTCAGGCCCGCCATGGGCACGGCCTCACCTTCAAACTCTTTGTCCACGCCCGCCATGATCTTGAGCAGCGTGGATTTGCCGGAGCCGTTGGTGCCGAGGACGCCGATCTTGGCGCCAGGGAAGAAACTGAGGGAAATGTCTTTAAGAATGAACTTCTTCGGCGGCACGATCTTGCCGAGGTGGTTCATGGAAAATACGTATTGAGCCATGTGTCCTGCGCGTTAGTCTGTGGGTGAAAAAACCTATTATCGACGCAACCCCCATCCAGCCCCGTCCCCAGCCGAACTGGGCTTGAAATCACTGCGGGCTTGCACCCTCGGTGCTCTCATTGCGAAGTGCGGCTTGAGCCACAGCGTCCAACGCCTTGTCCACCAAATGGCCTTCAGAGACCACACGAATTGCGCCCTGCATGCGCAAGCGTTTCATGGTGCGCCGCGACATGGAATGCGCTGATCCCCCTCGCGCCACAAACATGAACAAGGTGCGGTGCGGGCTGACCCAAGTCAATTGCGCCCTCAACCAGCGCCCCTTGACGATCAACTCCACCCAGACGCCAACGCGCAAGTCTCGGGCTGAAAATGTGAGGTCGGTAAAAGACTCACCGGCCTCATCAAAAAGTTCGCTGCTGACATAGCCTGACTCCATCGCTTCATCGTTCGCCACCCAGACGTCGCCCGAATCCAGGCGGCTTATAGAGTCCACAATCGGATCGCTCGATGCAGTTTGTAACTCACCCTCACCCGGTTGACCGCCCATTCGGGGGCCATCAAAGGCTTTTTCGTGCTCGGTGATCAAGGCGTCAAAGATCAGCGGCCATCGTTCGGCCGGGAAATCGATGACCTGCAATCCCTGACGAAGCTTGACCAACATGCCAGGCACTAAGCTGACCAAACGCGGGCGGTTGCGACGGGTTTTCTTGGCTTGCACGCTCCACAAGAGTTCATCAACCAGTTCGACATACCCACTCGGGTCTGAGCGGCCGTCTTTGCAAGCCAGTTCATCCGCCGCCACGACCTGGGCCCACGGTCCTCGCAAAAAGGACGACATCCAGTCCGGGACCACCTTGGTTTGCATGCGCACCTGAAATTCCTCTGCCCAGCGCTGCGCCAGCAAATTTCGCTGTTCTGCATGGCGCAGCGCATGGGCCGCTTCCTCCAGTTGCTGGCGCTGTACGGTCTCATCACGTGCCCAACCCGCCTCCAAAGTTTGCAACACAGCGGTGTACTCCTGCGCCGTACCGGCACCCTTACCGAGATTGGACACCGCCTCAGAGATGGTTTTGAAAAAATAAACAAACCCGTCGTCGGTTTCAGCGCCAAAGGCCAGGCTCTGATCAATGAGACGATCCAAAAGCCGCCGGGCGGGATGTTGCCGTTCACTGAAAAAACGAGGGTCTGCTTGCGCCAGTGCCAGCAACAGAGGCTCCAAAGATTCAATCAGGCGACTCACCGGTGCCAGCAACCGTTCGTCCTGTGCAAGCCGCTCAACCATCATGCTCACAACCTCTTCGGTGAGCTGACGGCCCAATAGTTTGTCTTGAGGCCGGTCACTCAGAAGATCAACATTCACCCGGTCGCGTTTGCGCCCTCGCGAGATCCGTGGGGCGTCGGCGACCGTGGCGGCCCGCTCAGACAAACGACGCATCATGGGCTCAATCAGCTTCAAATCTTCCATGGCCACAAAGGACGCTGGCATCGTGTGCAAAAAATTGGGAGGTGCCGCGTCGTCGAGTTCGCCCGATAGCAAGCGCCGCAGTTTGTCCATGGTCAGCAAGCGACGCACCAGTGAGCTGCTGCCCTCACCCAACGGTCCCTCGCTGGCTCGGCTCAACGTTACTGCCCATGTGGCCGCCGACGCCGCCGGTTCCACATTTTGAGCCCGCAACCAAGCGGTGATTTCCTTGTACAACTGGCGCAAGCCCACGCCAAGCAAGCCTGCGGCGGGCAGAATCAGCGCCGCCCGTGACGGCTCATCTGGACAGTGTTGGGCGAAGGTTTCTTGTAAGGCACGCACAAATACCTGGGGCTTCAACGGATTGAGCGAACCCTGAACCGTGGTCCAACCCAGCAAACTGCTGATCAAGGCATTCAGCGCCGGCAACACCTCGTCCACACTGCGTGCCACTTCTTGCTGCGCCAAGGCAAACTCAATGTTCACGTCGATCTGACCAGAATCGAGCACATGAAGGTCTTCAAAGCGAACGGGGGTTTGGTCGTGATCTTCTTGCGTGACAGGCTGGTCAACATGGCGACGCACGTTGGAGGCAAAGGTCGTTTTGACGGCCTGCGCTTGACTTGCCAGAAATGCTGCTGCCGACTGCGCGAGCACCGAACGGACAAAGGGCACTCCTGCAGGCAATCCTGGCACGCCACCCGACAGCAGTCCATCCAGCACACCTTGCAGCAAGGCATCAGAACGCTGAACTGCCATATTTAGGCAAGCGGGCAAAGAGGCTGCTTGACCGGTTTGTAGGTCCGCTACGCTAATACTTCGAAGCAGAAAATTTTTCATCATTGCCTTTTGTTCTGCGTTAGTCGGACCCTGTCGGATTTTCTATTTTGAGCCAAAGTTTGCCCAGCCCCAGAAACAAATTGTTTCCCTTGACAGACAGGAAATCAGGCCCCGATTTCGCATCTTATGACGAGCATGCGATAATTTGTGCAGTTGTGGCGTTTCAGTTGCCCACAATGTCAGCACCTTGCTGGGAACCGTGCCTCGCGCAATCGTTCCGTCTATGTATCCCATCTGCCTTTGACTGATTCGGTGTTTTAAACACAGAGCAGGCCGATGCCCTAGTGCCCTGGATGGGCGCCACACTAAATGAACTTTGAAGAATTAAATTTGGCCCCGGCCATTGTTAAAGCCGTGCTTGAGCAGGGCTATGAAACGCCCACCGCGATTCAAGCACAAGCCATCCCCGTGATCCTTGAGGGGCACGACCTGCTGGGAGGTGCCCAAACCGGCACCGGTAAAACAGCCGCCTTTGTGCTACCCATACTGCACAAGCTCAGCCAGGGTCAAACCAGCAAGAACAAATTCGGTGGCCTTGGCATCCGAGCTTTGGTCCTGACGCCGACCCGCGAATTGGCAGCCCAAGTCGAAGAGTCGGTGCAGACTTACGGCAAATACTTGGAAATGTCGTCCACCGTGATTTTTGGCGGTGTGGGCATGAACCCCCAAATCAGCCGGGTCAAAAAAGGCGTGGACGTGTTGGTAGCGACCCCCGGTCGTTTGCTGGACTTGTTGCAGCAAGGCGTGCTGGATCTGGGTCAGGTCGAAATTCTCGTCTTAGACGAAGCAGACCGCATGCTGGACATGGGCTTTATCCATGACGTGAAAAAAGTCCTGGCAGTGGTGCCTAAGAACAAACAAAGTTTGTTGTTCTCAGCCACTTTCAGTGATGAGATTCGCGACTTGGCAGCCACCTTGCTCAAGAACCCCCAAAGTGTGCAAGTCACACCACGCAACACCACGGTGCAGCGCATCACGCAGTTGATTCACCCGGTCGGTCGTGGCAAAAAGAAAGCGATTCTTGCGCACATCATCCAGGAGCACAACTGGAGCCAGGTGCTGGTGTTCACCCGCACCAAGTTCGGTGCCAACAACGTGGCCGAATTTTTGACCAAAAATGGTATTCAGGCATTGGCGTTGCATGGCAACAAGAGCCAAGCGGCCCGCACCCAGGCACTGGCCGGGTTCAAGAGCGGAGACATCCGCGCCTTGGTGGCCACCGACATTGCCGCTCGCGGTATTGACATTGACGATTTGCCACACGTGGTCAACTACGAGATTCCTAACGTCTGCGAAGACTATGTGCACCGCATTGGCCGCACAGGTCGGGCGGGTGCAGACGGCACGGCCGTGAACTTGGTTTGTTTGGACGAAGAAGGCTTCATGCAAGCCATCGAGCGCTTCACCAAGCAAGACATTCCTGTGCAAGTCATTGAAGGCTTTATGCCCGAGCCCGGTGAAAAAGCCGAGCCCATTGCCATGGGTCGCCAAACCATTTGGGGCGGTGCGGGCAAGCCGCCAAGCCGCGATGTCATGCAAGCAGCAGCTCGCTCGGCGCGCACTGAAATGCTGCAACGCGTGCGTGACAGCAAAGGCCCCCAAGGCGAACGCCCTGCCAATGCCGGCGGTGGCCGGGGTGGCAACGGCGGCGGTGCGGGTCGTGGCGGCAATGCGGGCGGCGGTCAGCGCAGTCATGCCCCTCGCAGCCATGCGCCTGCAGGGGACTTTGCGCCTCGCAACCCAATGCAGCGCCCCCCGCAAGGTCGGGGTGGTAACGGTGGTGGTTACGGCGGCGACAACCAGTCGCAACGTGCTCCCCAAGGCCAGCCTGATCCGATGCGCACCAGTGTGGACATGATGGCCGAGCGCGGTGCCCGCCGTGGTGGTGGTGGTGGTTTTGGTGGCGGCAACCGCAATGGTGGAGGAGGTGGCTATGGTGGTGGCAATGGCGGACGCTCCGGCGGCGGGGCGGGTGGCTTTGGTGGCGGGGGCAACGGGTCTCGTGGGCCAGGCGGTTCTCGCGGGTCTTTTAACCGATAAGCACTACACGGCGGTTCACGCCGTGGGGCGCCGGCATTTGGCGCTCACCCACCCCAAGCTCACCAGCGATGCGGTGGATTTTTCGAACCTGAAATCACTGTCTGGGATTGGACACATCGATGATGTGTTCATCACCCTGGGGACCACCATCAAGGTAGCGGGTAGCGAAGCAGCGTTTCGAGCTGTTGACTTTGATGCCGTGTTGGCAGTGGCTCGTGCGGCGCGTCAAGCAGGGGCTGACCGACTGGGCGTGGTGAGCGCCATGGGGGCGAATCCGCATTCTTCTGTCTTTTACAACCGCGTCAAAGGCGAGATGGAAGTGGCCCTTCGAGCGCTTCAATTTCCGGTGCTGGTGATTGCCCGCCCTTCCCTGCTGACCGGCAATCGAGCCGGGCTGAATCAATCTCAACGCTTCGGTGAGACGCTAGGCAGCTTGGCCATGCATTGGTTCAAGCCCTTGATTCCACTCAACTACCAAGCGATTCCTGCTGAACAAGTTGGGCAGGCGCTGGTTGAAGCCGTCAGGGACGCAAAAAATGGCACCCATGTCCTGCTTTCGGGTCAACTGCGAGTCAAGCCCAAGCCCACTTGAGACGCAAGGTAGCCCTCATGCGCCACAATGGGCGGCATGAGATTTCTACACACCATGCTGCGCGTCGGCAACCTTCAACGCTCGATTGACTTTTACACCGAGGTGCTTGGCATGAAGCTGCTGCGCACTTCAGAAAACAGCGAGTACAAGTACACCCTCGCTTTTGTCGGCTACGCCAGCAACCCGGAGCAAGCTGAATTGGAACTGACCTACAACTGGGGCGTCGAGTCTTACGACTTGGGCTCTGCGTATGGACACATCGCCTTGGGTGTGCCAGACGTCTATGCCGCTTGCGACAAGATCAAGGCGGCGGGTGGCAATGTCACCCGCGAAGCCGGTCCCGTCAAAGGCGGCTCCACAGTGATTGCCTTTGTGACAGACCCTGACGGTTACAAAATTGAACTCATCCAGCGCGGTGAGAACGGTACAGGCGGCGGTCTAAACGCCTGATCACCCATTAAAAAAGGGGCTTGCTCGGCCCCTTTTTTACTATTGTTTCAATAGCGCCTTGCGCAGGACCACTATGGTCTAGAGCCCTATTTCCTTAATAAACGCGTTGCTTTAGCCAACTCGGTGATCAATGCCCAGTCACCGCCGGCCATTGCCTCTGAAGGCACCAACCAAGACCCCCCCACACACACCACGTTGGGCAGCGCGAGTAAGTCCGGTGCGTTTTGAAGCGTCACGCCGCCGGTCGGGCAAAACCTCACATCAAAAAACGGGCCGCTCCACGCCTTCAATAAGGCCGGGCCGCCGGCTTGCATGGCGGGGAAGAATTTGAGTTCGGTGAACCCGTCTTCTTGCGCCATCATGATCTCGCTGCCCGTCGCCACCCCGGGCAGCAGCGCCAAACCAGCATCTCGGCACGCTTGCCCCACCGCCGAGGTGTAGCCGGGGCTGACGGCAAACTGGGCACCCGCGCGCGCTGCGGCCTGCGCATCGGCACGGCTGCGAACCGTGCCCGCGCCAACCACAGCCTCAGGCACTTCGCGGGCAATGGCTTCAATACACGCCAACGCTTGGGGCGTGCGAAGGGTGACTTCCAGCATGCGAACGCCACCGGCCAGCAAAGCGCGGGCCATGGGCACGGCATGCGCGATGTCGTTGAGCACAATCACAGGAATCACGGGGGCATCCTGCATCACTTGCAGGGCGGTCAATGCGGTCATATCGTCTCTTTCTGTGTCAAATTAGAGCCAGCTGCAGGCGCCCTGCTCGGCGGTCAACGCGCTGCGGCGCATGCCAGAAAAAAGCTCACGGCCCATGCCAACGCTGTTTTCTTGGCGCAACTCGGCAGGCATTTCCACCAAGGTGCGTGCGTTCCACTCTTCGGCTGACACCCGCACCTCTAAAGTGCCGGCATTGGCATCCAGGCGAATGATGTCGCCGTCGTGTACCCGCGCCAGTGGCCCACCTGCAGCGGCTTCGGGCGAGATATGGATCGCCGCCGGCACCTTGCCGGAGGCGCCGCTCATGCGGCCATCGGTCACCAGCGCCACTCTATAGCCCTTGCCCTGCAACACCGCCAAGGGCGGTGTGAGCTTGTGCAACTCGGGCATGCCATTCGCTTGCGGACCTTGCCAACGCACGACGCAAATCACGTCGCGGTTCAACTCATTGGCATTGAAAGCATGGTGCAGCGCTTCCTGCGAATCAAAAACGCGGCAAGGCGCTTCAATCACATGGCGGTCATCGGGCACCGCCGACACCTTGATCACTCCGCGACCCAAGTTACCGCGCAACAACTTCAACCCACCGGTCACACTGAAGGGATCGTTGGCGGGGCGCACCACCGTGTCGTCTTTGCTCACGCCGGGGTCGTTCCACTGCAACATGCCATTCGGCGCTGCCGCTGGCACGAGGGTGTATTCACGCAAGCCACCCGCGCGCACGGCCAATACATCAGCGTGCATCAGGCCCGCATCCAGCAGTTCACGAATCACATAGCCCGGGCCACCCGCAGCTTGGAAATGGTTCACGTCGGCGCTGCCATTGGGGTACACGCGGCTCAGCAAGGGCACCACGTCAGACAACTCAGAGAAGTCGTCCCAGTCAATCACAATGCCGGCCGCGCGTGCCACGGCCACCCAATGAATCAAATGGTTGGTCGAGCCGCCGGTGGCCAACAGCGCGACCATGGCGTTCACGATACAGCGCTCGTCCACCACATGGCCGATGGGCGCAAACCGCTTCGCCTTGGTGATGTCAAGTACGGTACGCACGGCCTCGCGTGTGAGCTCTTCGCGCACAGTGGCACCAGGGTTGATGAACGCCGTACCTGGCACATGCAGCCCCATGGCTTCGAGCAGCATCTGGTTGCTGTTGGCGGTGCCATAAAAAGTGCAGGTGCCCGAGCTATGGTAAGCCGCCGATTCCGCCTCCATCAACTCAGCCCGACCGACCAGACCTTGTGCGGCTTTCTCGCGCACTTTGGCTTTTTCGTTGTTGGACAAACCCGAGGTCATGGGGCCTGCGGGAATGAACACCATGGGCAAATGGCCAAAGTGCAGCGCACCAATCAACAGCCCCGGGATGATTTTGTCGCACACACCCAGCATCAGCGCCGCATCAAATACATCATGACTCAGTGACACGGCCGTGGCCATAGCGATGACGTCGCGTGAAAACAAGCTCAGCTCCATGCCGGGCGTGCCCTGCGTCACACCGTCGCACATGGCCGGCACCCCGCCAGCCACCTGTGCCGTGGCACCCGCCTTGCGCGCCTCGTTTTTGATGATGTCAGGGTAGTGTTGCAAAGGCGCGTGGGCTGACAGCACGTCGTTGTAGGCCGTCACGATGCCGATGTTGAGTGCACGCTCAGCCACCACTTTCAGTTTGTCATTCACCGGCAGCGCTGCAAAGGCGTGCGCCACATTGGCGCAACCCAAGCGTTGCGCACCGGGCGGGCGGTTCGCCATTTGCGCTAATCGCTCTAAGTAAGCGGTGCGTGTAGGCCGGCTGCGCTCCCGAATTCGGGCGGTGACTGTTTCTACGGTGGTGTGGAGTTTCATGATCATTTGGTAACTAAATTACAAACTGCATGGTACTCCTGATGCGGCACTATTGTTTCAATTCAGGGTAACGAGTTGGTTACCAAAATGAAAAAGCCCGAGCAAGTCGGGCTTTTTCAAGTGGAGCGGGCAAGCCGCAGTCCCTCTATTTAATCGTCACCTCGACCCGGCGCGCTTGATCGTTGTCGCCGCCAGCCAAGGTTTCTTCGGGCTTCATCAATTCAATTTTGTCAGCCGCCACGCCTAAGCCTTGTAACAAGTCGCGTACGGCAAAGGCACGCTGCTTGGCCAATTCAGCGTTTTGCGCCGCATCACCCGTGGCGTCATGAAAGCCGCTCACGACCAACGATTTTCCCGCAACAACCGCGGCCATCGCATCCGCGACCGCCACACTGGCGTCAGCGGCCAACGCGGCACTGCCCGAGGCAAAGTAAAACTTGACGACACCCTCTTCGACAATCACACGGGCACCGTCAACGGCATCAGAGGCGATTACCGCGACAGGCGGGGCCGCAGGCATGGCCTTGGGGCCTCTTTTGCCCAGACCAAAACCGACCGCCAACGCGACGGCCATGACAACCACCGCACCCAAAATACCAAAGACAACCCCTTGGTTGTCATCACTCTGAGAAGACATGTATGAATACTCCAATTGAAGAAGTCCGAATTGTACGAGCGCCTTCTATACTGACCCCATGACCTCCATCGCCGACCTCCGAAAAAGCTACGAACGCGCCGAACTCAATGAGGACGCGTCCCACGCCAACCCCATGGACCAGTTTGAGAAATGGCTCAAAGAAGCCATCTCTTCTGAGGTGCCCGAGCCCAATGCCATGACCGTGGCCACGGTGGCCAGCAACCTGCGCCCGAGCACTCGCGTGGTGCTGATCAAGGGCTATGACGAACGTGGCATCACTTGGTTCACCAACTACAGCAGTCGCAAGGGACAAGAGCTGGCGGGCAACCCGTTTGCGGCCCTGCAGTTTCACTGGGTCGAGTTAGAGCGCGTGGTGCGCGTTGAAGGTCGCGTGGAAAAAGTGAGTGATGGAGAAAGCACCGAGTACTTTCACAGTCGTCCGCTGGACTCTCGCATTGGCGCTTGGGCCTCGCCCCAAAGTCAAGTGATTTCAGGCCGAGGCGTGCTGGTCGCCAACGCCGCCAAATACGGTGCCCAATTTTTACTGCAACCACCCCGCCCGCCGCACTGGGGTGGCTACCGCCTCAAGCCAGACCATTGGGAATTCTGGCAAGGGCGCAAAAGCCGTTTGCATGACCGCCTGCGCTACACACTGAGCACAGACACCACGTGGTTGCGCGAACGGCTGGCGCCTTAAGGCTCAGCCATCAAGAAGACCTTGGCGGCCTGCTTGACGGCCAAGGTCAGACGCTGTGCAGAGGCCGGTTCACGCTCCCAATGGTGCCAATACAGTGCGACATCTACCGCAGAGCCAGGCAGGATTTCGACCAGTGGGAGCTGCCCAGTACGGTCCTTCAAATAGCAATCAGGCACCATGCCCCAGCCCAGACCGTGCGCCAAGGCGCTTTCAAACGCATCCACAGCCGGAACAAAGTGGCGCGGGTAATGGGGCGAATTGAGCTTGAAGTGCTGCGCCAGAAAAGTGTCTTGCAGGGCGTCTTTGCGGTTGAAAATAACCGCTGGGGTGGTCAATAAACGGTGTACGGACAACGCACCGTTGGGTGTGTGGCAACTTTTAACCACCTCAGGCGAGGCCACGCAACGGTAACGCATCACACCAAGGGGCTCGGCCAGACAGCCGCGCATGGGATGCTCCAGGGTGCTGACGCAGCCCATCACATCCCCGTGTTTCAACGCATCGTGGGTGTGATCTTGATCGTCAACGACCACGTCTAACAGCAAATGGTGGCGCATCAACGAACTCGCCAGTCCAGGCAAAAACCAACTGGCCAATGAGTCTGCATTCACCGCCACACACAATGTCTGCCACCTGCTTTTTTGCCCGGCTGCATCACCGCCATTCAATCCCCCCAGCAAATCAGACTCCATCAAGCGAAGTTGTTTGATGTGGGCCAGCAGTACCTGACCTGCTGGCGTGGCGCGCACGGTTTTTCCACGCACCAACAGACGTTGCCCCAGCGCCGACTCTAAACCCTTGATTCGCAGCGACACCGCTGCCAGCGTGAGGTTCAGCGCCTGTGCAGCAGGGCCAAAACCGCCGAATTCCAGCACGGCGGCCAGGGCATCGAGTTGTCGGGCATCAAGCATGGAAAATTGATTTTGTTAAGAAATATTTAAACGTTGTAAGTTTAATTTAGTTGAATTCAACAAAGTCGTTTTTGCCCGACACTTCGCTCCTCCTCTTCTTACTTCTCGACTGAACCAGCGCCCCATGATGAGTTTCGCCCCTGCCCCTGCCCTTGCCTTTGCCCCCGCCTTCAACGCCGGCTTGCTGCTGAGCCTGTCTCTGATCATGGCGCTGGGCCCTCAAAACTTGCACGTTATTCGCACCGGTTTGCAGGGCCGCCACTTGTGGCTGACTGTGGGCGCCAGCATTTTTTCAGATGCCCTGTTGATTGGCTTGGGCGTGATGGGCCTCGCCCAGCTGGGTGGGCTCTCGCCCTGGGTCAAAAATGGATTGATTGTGGGAGGCATCGTATTTTTGGTGGTTTACGGCGCGCAAGCGTTCGGCCGGTTCAGAGCCGGCACCAGCGCCCGCGTGGCAACGGCGGTTGAAGGCAGTGCTGTGCTCGTCTCTTCCCGACAGGCGCTGCTCACCGCACTGGCGTTTGCCTGGCTCAACCCCCACGCTTGGCTGGACACGGCAGTGCTGATTGGAGCGGCCTCCATGGCCTGGGGTCACCCCGACAACCTGACCTTTGGGCTGGGCGCAGTCGCTGGGTCGGCAAGCTGGTTTGTCGGGCTGGGGTTGGCGGTGTTGTGGCTGGGAAAACGCTTGCGTCACCCCCGCGTGTGGCGCGTGCTGGACGGCATCGTGGCCCTGATGATGTGGGGCACTGCCGTATTTTTAGGCCTCGATTTACTGGGCCTTTGAGTCAACGGACACGCCAAAACTCAGCGTTAACCGGCCACAGACACTTGGGCCAGACCCGCGTCCACAATCAAGTTCTGCCCCGTGATGCCGTCACTGTCATCGGCCGCCAGAAAGAGCGTCGGGCGGGCCACATGGGCGCTGTCCAAGCGGAACTTCAAGCATTGCAGGTCAATGAACTTCTGGTCTTCTTCGGGGTTGCGCCACAGCGCGGTTTGGCGCTCCGTGACGATGGCGCCGGGCACCAAGGCATTGACACGAATGCGATCTACCCCCAACTCACGCGCCAGCGTGCGGGTCATGCCTGAAATGGCGGCCTTGCTGGCGGTGTAGCCGATCAAGTTCGGGCGACCTCGCATCCACGAGATGCTGCCCATGTTGATGACCGAGCCCCCTACTTTGGCTTCACGCAGCTGCCGGGCCACGGTTTGCGTGGCAAACACGTGGTGGCGCAGATTGAGGTTCAGGCAGTTGTCCCAGTACTCGGGCGTGAGTTCGTCCAGCGAGTATTTGGTTTATGTGGACAGCGGTGTTGAGGAAGACTTTCGCGCCCATGAACGAGGCGAAGGTTTTGCACAGACCGCTGAACGCGCCGGGGCCACGGTTCGCATCATCAAAGCCGATCGGGGCGAACCCATGGCGGCGGGCCGACAGGCTTTACAGCGTTTGCAATCCACCACCCTGCCCCAAGGCATTGCCTTTGCGAACGACCATTTGGCGGCAGGTGCTTGGCTGCAGGCACACGACATCGGGATTCGGGTGCCGCAAGAGGTGGCGCTGCTCGGGTTTGGTGACTTTCCCATTGCGGCGCAACTGGGCGGCGGCATCAGCACGCTGGCCGCGCCGCGCTATGCCATTGGTCACAATGCGGGTTTGAAAATCTTGAGCGACTTGGGTTCCAACGCGGCACCAGACGTTGTTGCAAGCTCCCTGCAACCCACGCTGGTGGTGCGCAACACCACGCGCCCGCAGGCCCTCAGTTCGCCCTGATGGAGAAGAACTAAAACCAGCCGATCATCGCCATCACCAAAGAAATGGTCAGCACACCAATGGCGGTCGATACCGCCAGGCTGGCGGTGATCAAGTCTTGGGCCACCTCGTATTTTTGCGAAAACATGAACACGTTGGCACCGATTGGCAAGGACGCGGCCACGATCATCACGCTCAAGGGCAAACCGCTCATACCCGCCGCCCAGCCCACGCCCGCCATGATGGCCGGTAGCCCCAAATTTTTCACCAAGCTCAAGCCCAAAGCAGCCTTGAGTTGCGCACCCACGCGTCCATGGGTCACCGTCACACCCACCAGCAGCAAGGCCAAGGGTCCAAACGCATTGCCCAGCAACTGCAAGGGTTTGTCCACCACCTCGGGCACCACCCAGCCTGTCTGCGCAAACAGCAGGCCCACGATGATGGGCAGCGGCACCGGGTGGATGATGCCGTTGCGGGCCGCCGTCAAAATGGTGCGAAACATAGGGCGACCGGTACTGGCGCCACTGGCCGCCGCCTCTCGCGCCACGGACAGTTCCAGCACCACGGTGGCCATCGTCAACAGCACCAGCGCGTGCACCGAAATCAAAGTGAACAAGGTGATCAAACCCGCCTCGCCGTAGGCCAGCCCAATGAGTGGCGTGCCAATCACCAGCGTGTTGCTGAAGGTGGCACCCAACCCCAACACCGCCGCTCGCCGGGTCGCCCCTTGCCAAAAATACATCGCGAAGAACAACAAACCTGCCGCCACAAAGTACATCGCCACCGGTTTGAAGTTGAGGTTTTGAACCTGCACCGTGCTCATGGTGCGAAACAGCAAGGCAGGCGTCAACACCATGAACACCAGATTTGAGAGGTCTTTTGTGGCCTCAGCCCTTATCCAACCTGCGCGACCAGCTATAAAACCAATAGCAATCAACAGCATCACGGGAAGCAGAGCGGAGAGGACGGGGTTGTTCACGGGCGTTCAGTCAAAAGTGGCAAAGCAGAGGGGTGGGTATTTTCACCGGCTTTGCACTGACGCGGTTCACAGACGCCCCGTCCCCCGGGTCAGTCCTGCGAGGCTGTGATGCGAGCCAAGACAGGCGCAAAAAATCACGGCGAAGGGGCCACGCAAAAAGACGGGGACATCGAAGACGACACCCCACGCACACCCGCCCCGCGCCTTTGAGTGGAAGGCGGAACGGGCCTGGGATGCCATCAGTGGGCTTGGTCCCAGTTCGGGCCGACACCCACCTCGGTCAACAAAGGCACTTTCAAGCGGGCGACCCCGGCCATCACGCGGGGAATCTCGTGTTTGACCCACTCCACCTCGGCCTCAGGCACCTCAAACACCAGTTCGTCATGCACCTGCATGATCATGCGGGTGCCGCGCTTTTCGGCGTCTAACACCTGCTGCACCTTGACCATGCTGAGCTTGATCAAATCGGCCGCCGTGCCCTGCATAGGGGCGTTGATGGCGGCACGCTCGGCACCGGCACGGCGCGGGCCATTGGGGGAGTTGATCTCGGGCAGGTACAGGCGGCGTCCCATCACGGTTTCCACATAACCTTGGGCCTTGGC
The DNA here is from genome assembly GCA_017997975.1 of Rhodoferax sp. GTDB lineage: Bacteria > Pseudomonadota > Gammaproteobacteria > Burkholderiales > Burkholderiaceae_C > Rhodoferax. The sequence goes on along the minus strand of JAGODZ010000017.1, from coordinate 9,984 downwards.
CAGCTGGCGGGTGTGGTCCATGTAGTTTTTGACACCGGGGTAGCGGTCAAAGTAGCGCTGGATGTAGTTTTTGGCGGCCGTGTTGTCAATGCTCAAAGCACGCGCCAGCCCATAGGCGCTCATGCCGTAAATCAAGCCAAAGTTGATCACCTTGGCGTAACGACGCTGCTCGGTGGTGACCTCCCCCGTGCTGACGCCAAAAATCTCAGCGGCGGTGGCTCGGTGCACGTCCATGCCATCGTGAAACGCCAGCACCAAAGCCGCGTCTCCACTGATGTGGGCCATGATGCGCAGCTCAATCTGGCTGTAATCGGCGCTGGCAATGACGCAACCGGCCGGTGCCACAAAGGCCTCGCGCACGCGCCGCCCCTCGGGCGTGCGAATGGGAATATTTTGTAAATTGGGGTCGTTGCTGGACAAGCGCCCCGTCACGGCCACCGCTTGGGCGTAGTGGGTGTGCACTCGGCCCGTGCGCGGGTGGGCGAGTTGGGCCAGCTTGTCGGTGTAGGTGCCCTTCAGCTTGGCCAAGCCCCGGTGCTCCAGAATTTTGGCGGGCAGCGGAAAGTCCTCGGCCAGCTTTTCCAACACCTCTTCATCGGTACTGGGCGCGCCCGTGGCGGTTTTTTTGACGATGGGCAGGCCGAGTTTGGTGAAGAAAATCTCGCCAATCTGCTTGGGGCTGCTCAGGTTGAAAATCTGACCCGCCAGCGCATGGGCCTCGGTCTCTAACTGCAGAATCCGCGCCCCCAGTTCATGGCTTTGCCCCGCCAGCGTGGGCGCATCAATCAAGACGCCGTTGCGCTCAATGCGGTACAGCGCTTCACTGCTGGCAATTTCAAGCTCGTAAATGAAGCGCAACTTGTCGTCAGCCTCCAACTGCGGCCACAGTGCCAAGTGCACATCCAGCGTCTGGTCCGAGTCTTCACACGAGTACTCTGCGGCTTTGGCAATGTCAACTTGGTCAAAGCAAAGCTGGTTCACGCCTTTGCCACACAAGTCCTCAAACGTGATGCCGCTGCGCCCCAGGTGGCGCTCCGCCAAACTGGACAGCCCATGCGGCTTGTGCACCTCCAGCACATAGCTTTGCAGCATGGTGTCGTGGGCGTAGCCCTGCACTTCGATGCCGTGGTTGGCAAACACATGGCGGTCGTACTTGATGTTTTGCCCGAGTTTCTTCTTGGCGGCGTTTTCCAGCCAAGGTTTGAGTTTGGCCAACACCTCGTCACGTGGCAACTGCTCAGGTGCATCCGGGTAACGGTGTGCCACCGGGATGTAGGCCGCTTCACCCGGTTGGACACTGACGCTGATGCCCACAATCTCGGCCCGCATGTCGTCTAACGAGGTGGTCTCTGTATCGACCGCCACCAAATCTGCGCTTTCTATGCGAGCCAGCCAGTGGTCCAAGGCGTCCCAAGTCAAGACCGTGTCATAGGCCACGCTGCGCACCGGGCGAGTAGGTGCAGGCGGTGCTTCGTCGGGCAAATCAAACAGGTCGGGCTCTCGCGACAGGGCTCTGGAGGCACCGCTTAAGGGGTTGGGCTTGGCAGGGGCGTCGCCCGCTGCGCTGGCACCCAGCGATTTGGCCAACCCCTTGAAGCCATATTTTTCATAAAAAATAGCCAGACCCCCCGTATCCATTGTGCCAGTAGCTATTGAATCCATAGCAGGCAGATCGGGCACCCAGGCTTTCAAGTCGCAGTCCATCTTCATGCTGACCAACTGGCGCGCCATGGGCAACCAGTCCAGCGCGTTGCGCAGGTTCTCCCCCACCACACCTTTGATCTCGTGCGCGTGCGCCACCACTTCGTCCAGGGAGCCGTACTGCTGCAACCATTTGGCCGCCGTTTTAGGGCCGACTTTGGGCACACCAGGCACGTTGTCAACCGCATCACCCACCAGCGCTTGGTAATCCACCATCAAACGCGCCGGCACGCCAAATTCGGCTTCTACACCGGCTTCGTCGCGGCGGCGTCCGTTCATGGTGTCGATGATGGTGATGTGGGCGTTGACCAACTGCGCCAAGTCTTTGTCCCCACTGCTCACAATGACTTGAACGCCCTGGGCTGCGGCCGTCACAGCCAACGTGGCAATCACGTCATCCGCCTCGACGCCCGGCACGTCCAGAATCTTCCAGCCCATCAGGCGAACCGCTTCGTGAATGGGTTCAATCTGGGCCCGCAAGTCGTCTGGCATGGGGGAGCGGTGCGCCTTGTACTCGGGGTAGAGCGCGTCTCTGAAGGTGGGGCCTTTGGCGTCAAACACACACGCCGCAAAGTCCGCAGGCACGTCTTTGCGCAAGCTTTGCAGCATATTGATCATGCCGCGAATGGCCCCAGTGGGCGCACTGGTGGCGTCGCCTGGCACCGCTCGCAGGTCCGGCATGGCGTGAAATGCGCGGTAGAGGTAGCTGGAGCCGTCCACCAGCAGCAGGGTTTTAGGCTTGTTTTGAGAGTCGTTCATCACTGCATTTTGCCTGCGAGCCGGGGCGCAGGGGTGGTTCTACAATTGCGCAATGCGCCTGCCCCTTATCCTCCCCCTACTTCTTGCCTGCCTCAGCTCCAGCTGGGCCCAATCCCCTGCCTCAGTGCCTGAGACGGCACCCCGCACTGCCATTGAAAAACGCGTTGAACGTATTCGCATCGAAGACGCCGGCAGCCGCATCGACGAGTTACGGGTGGGCGGAGAAACCAAAACCATCACCGTGCAGCCCAAAGGCGGCATGCCGTCCTATGACGTGAAACCCGACAGCGGCGAACGCAGCTGGAAAATTCTGGGGTTTTAAGCCATGGCGGTTTACACGGAAGTGACTGAGAAAGAGGCTGCGGCCCTGCTCAAACAACTCAAGCTGGGTGAGTTGACCTATATGAAGGGTTGCTCGGGCGGCATCGAAAACACCAACTACTTTGTCTCCACAGCGTTAGACGGACAGACCCACGACTACGTGCTCACCCTGTTTGAGCGCCTGAGCTTTGAGCAACTGCCTTTTTATCTGCGCTTGATGAAACACTTGGCGGGGCACGGCATTCCTGTGCCCGACCCCACGGCCAACGCCAAAGGCGAGCTGGTGCTGGCGTTGAAAGACAAACCGACCTCCGTGGTCAGTAAGTTGCATGGTGCCAGCGAGTTGAATCCCACCGCCGAGCATTGCGCCGCCGTGGGGGCCACGTTGGCCAAAATGCACCTGGCCGGACGAGATTTCGAGTTATCCCAACCCAATTTGCGCGGCTTGAGCTGGTGGAATGAGACGGTTCCCGTGGTGCTGCCCTACCTCACCAAAGAGCAAGCTCAGTTAATGCAGAGCGAGCTGGCCTACCAAAACCATGTGGCCCAGTCGTCTGCCTACACCGCGCTGCCGCGCGGCCCGATTCACGCCGACCTGTTTCGGGACAACGTGATGTTTGACACCGTGGACGGCAAACCCCACCTGACCGGGTTTTTTGATTTTTATTTTGCCGGTGTCGATGCCTGGCTGTTCGACATTGCCGTCACCCTGAATGATTGGTGCATTGACCTCGCCACCGGCACCCACGACGCAGAACGGGCCCAGAACTTCATGGCGGCTTACGGCACGGTACGCCCTTTGACGGCCTCAGAGCGTGAACTGTTGCCGGCCATGCTGCGTGCGGGTGCCCTGCGTTTCTGGCTGTCGCGCTTGTGGGACTTTTACCTGCCGCGCGAGGCCAGCATGCTCAAAGCCCACGACCCCAGCCATTTTGAGCGGGTGCTGCGCGCGCGCATCAGCCCAGCGCTGTCCCTGAGTGCAATGGCCCTACCCGCATGAAACTCAAAATTGTTCCCGCCCGCACGGGTGCCTTGTGGGTCAAGCTCGGCATTCAAACCTTTTTCAAACAACCGCTGGCCTTGGCCGGTTTGTTTTTTATGTTCATGGCGGTCATGACCATCGCCAGTCTGGTCCCTTGGATTGGCTTTGTGCTGGCCATGACCTTTCTGCCCGGCGCCACCTTGGGCTTGATGGCGGCCACCCAAGAGGCCACCCAAGGCCGCTTCCCCATGCCAACCATTCTGCTGGCCGCCTTTCGGGCAGGCAAAAATCAGGGCCGCGCCATGCTGACGCTGGGGGGCCTGTACTCGGTTGGCTTTCTGGTGGCCATGGGCGCGTCTTGGCTGGTGGATGGCGGCGACTTCGCTCAGGTCTATCTGGGCGGCAGCATGCCCGAGCGCGAGGTGCTGATGGAGGGCAATTTTCAAGCGGCCATGTGGGTCTTCATTGGCCTGCACTTGCCGCTGTCATTGTTGTTTTGGCACGCCCCGGCGCTGGTTCACTGGCATGGTTTAACACCCGCCAAAAGCCTGTTCTTCAGCATCGTGGCCTGTTTGCGTAATTTGGGGGCTTTTGTCGTTTTTGGTGTGACTTGGATTGGTGTGTTGATGCTCTTGGTGGTGGTGGTCACCCTCATCGCCACCTTGGCAGGCAGCGCCGAGCTGGCCAGTAGCCTGATGTTGCCTGCCCTCATGGTGATGGTGTCCATGTTTTTCACCTCGCTTTACTTCAGCTTTCGCGACAGCTTTGAAGCGCCAGATGAAGAGGCAAAGGCCACACCCGTGGAATTGACCTGATAAAACCCGGCTCCCAACCCTTGCTCAAATTGAATCAGGGTGAAGCACAGGGCCGGCCCAGCGTCATAAAGCGGCGAGCCCTTGCTTGTATCAAGCACACGCCGCACACGCCTCAGGCCAGCACCCGTGCCAACCTCACTCCTCTTGTCGTGGCGACACGCCCCGCGCCGCCTCAATCTCCTGCACCGCCTGCATGGTTTGCAGCACCCGGTCGGGGGTGAGGCTGATGCTGTCAATGCCCAGCTCCACCAAATAACGGGCCACCTCAATGTGGTCGCTCGGGGCCTGGCCACAAATGCCGGAATGGCGCTGGTTGCGCTTCGCGCCTTCAATGGCCATTTTGAAAATCTTGCGCATGCCGGGGTCTTGCTCGTCAAACGAGTCGGCCACGATGGCGCTGTCCCGGTCCACCCCCAGAGTGAGCTGAGTCAGGTCGTTGGAGCCAATAGAAAAGCCGTCAAACAACTCTGAAAACTCGTCAATCAACAGCACGTTGTTGGGAATCTCGCACATGACGTACACCTCCAGCCCGTTTTCGCCGCGCTTGAGGCCATGACTTTCGATGGCGGCCAGCACCTTGCGGGCCTCTTCCAAGCGGCGGCAGAACGGCACCATGAGCTTGAGGTTGGTCAGCCCCATCGTTTCCCGCACCCGCAGCATGGCGGCACATTCGAGCGCAAAGCCTTCTGCGTAAGCGGGGTGGATGTAACGTGCCGCACCCCGAAAACCAATCATTGGGTTCTCTTCATGCGGCTCAAAGTCGCGCCCGCCCAACAGCGCCGCGTACTCGTTGCTCTTAAAGTCCGACAGGCGCACGATCACCGGGCGCGGATAAAAGGCCGCCGCAATCGTGCCCACGCCTTCAGCGAGCTTCTCCACAAAGTAGCTGGCCCCATCGGCATAACCCTTTGAGAGAGCTTCCACCTTGACCCGTTCCTCGACATCCAAGATGCGCTCGGGGTGCAGCACCGCCATGGGGTGCACTTTGATGTGCTCGTTGACGATGAACTCCATGCGCGCCAGCCCCACGCCGTCGCACGGCATTTGGCTCACCTGAAACGCCAACTCCGGGTTGCCCAAGTTCACCATGATGTGCGTTTGCGGGCGCTTCAAACCCGTCAGGTCGGTGACCAGTTTGTGGAACTCGACTGCGCCCTCGTACACCTTGCCCACCGCCCCTTCGGCGCAAGACACGGTCACCAACTCGCCGTCTTTCAAGATCTCGCTGGCGTGCTCGGCCCCCACCACCGCAGGAATACCCAACTCGCGCGCCACGATGGCGGCGTGGCAGGTGCGCCCGCCCCGGTTGGTCACGATGGCAGCGGCGGTCTTCATCACCGGCTCCCAATCGGGCGTGGTGGTGTCGGCCACCAGCACTTCACCGGGCTTGAACGCCGCCAACTGGGTGGCACTGTTCACCACGCGAATCTTGCCGGTGGCGATTTTGGCCCCCACAGAGCGCCCGGTGGCACGCACGGCGGCGCTGCCGTCCAGCACGTACTCTTCCAGCATCAAGGCATTGCGCTGCGAAATGGCGGTCTCGGGGCGGGCCTGCACAATATAAATCTCACCGTCCGGCCCGTTTTTGGCCCACTCAATGTCCATGGCCCGGCGCTCACCGGCCAACTGGCTGTAATGGTCTTCAATCTTGATGGCGGCATCCGCCAAGATCAGCACATCGGCATCGCTCAAGCAGTAGCGCTTGCGGTCTGCCTTGGGGGTGGGCCGGTTGATCACCGGCTCTCGGGTGCGCCCCGGGGCATACACCATTTGCACCTGCTTGTCGCCCAAGGTTTTGCTCAGCACGCTGCGAAAACCTTGTCTGAAGGTGGGCTTGTGCACATAAAACTCGTCCGGGTCCACGGTGCCCTGCACCACGTTCTCACCCAAGCCCCAAGCGCCGGTGATGAACACCACGTCCGGGTGGCCTGATTCGGTGTCGATGGTGAACACCACGCCGCTGGACGCTTGGTCGCTGCGCACCATTTGCATCACCGTCACCGAGAGGAATACCTTGAAGTGGTCAAACCCGTTGTCAATGCGGTACGAGATCGCCCGGTCGGTGAAAAGCGACGCCTGGCAGCGCTTAACGGCGTCAAGCAGCATCTCTTCGCCCTGAATATTGAGGTAAGTGTCGTGCTGACCCGCAAAGCTGGCGGTGGGCAGGTCTTCGGCGGTGGCGGAACTGCGCACGGCCACGCTTAAGTCGTTTCCACTGGCGGCCTTCAAGGTGCGCCAGGCTTCACGCACCTGCTGCTCCACCGCTTGGGGCATCGCCGCGCCATACACAATTTCTCGCGCGCGGGCACCCACTTTGGCCAAGGCTGTCACATCAGTTTTGTCCAAGTTGTCCAGTAACTGGTGTAACTCAGGCCACGCATCAGCGGCGTCCAGCGCGTCTTTGTTGGCCGGGGCCGTCACAGCAAAGCCATCGGGCACGCGCACGCCCAAGGGCGTGAGCTGCTGGAACATCTCGCCCAGCGATGCGTTCTTGCCCCCCACCAACGGCAAATCAGTCAGCGACAGTTCACGAAACCAGCGGATGTAATCAGTCTCAGGCATCTCAGTCTCCTTGTTGATAGACAGTTATCTTCCTGCTGACCCCGCCCGCTCGCGTTGACTCAAATCAATAGTGAACCTGACGCAGAGGTCAAGCCCCTGATTCAGGCATTTCAGTGGTGCCACTGTTTCTTTAAGACAAAACGACCGCTAACCCTTGCCACACCTGTGCAAGTAGCTCTTAAAAACATAGCAATTTGATTCAATTGCACCCGCCATTGGGTACGGTATAGTTTCTTGGGTAGGCGTTGGGCACCGTGCCCGGCCAAGAACCACAGGGAGATGTCATGGGTCTTTTTCAAGCAGTAGCGGGTGCCATCGGCGGAACGCTTGCCGACCAGTGGAAGGACTTCTACACCGTGCCAGCCGGTTTGCCCGCCACAGCGGCGCTGTTCGCCGCCGTGGCGCAGGGCAGCAATGCGGGGCGCGGCTCCAACACCAAGGGGTCATCGAACCTCATCACCCACGGGTCGAAAATCGTGGTGCCAGAAGGTTACGGGCTGCTGTTGTTCCAAGACGGGGCGATCACTGGCTTTGCAGCGGAACCGGGCGCTTATGAGTGGAAATCGGACGACCTCAACTCGACGTCAATCTTCACCGGGGGCGGCCTCATGGACGCGCTGGTGAAGCAGAGTTGGGAGCGGTTCAAGTTCGGTGGCCAGCCCGGCTCGCAGCAGGCGGCCTTTTTTGTTTCGCTCAAAGAGCTGCCCAACAACCGCTTCGGCACGCAATCCGAAATTTACTGGGACGACAGCTTCTTGGGCACGCAGGTGGGTGCCATCACGCGCGGCTCTTACACGCTGAAAATTGTGGATCCGATCCTGTTCGTGAAGCACTTTGTGCCCGCCAGCTATCTACAGTCGGGCCAAGTGTTTGACTTCACCGACCTTGATAATGCCGCTGCCAGCCAGCTGTTTAACGAGGTGGTGAGCTCACTGGCGCCCGCTTTCAGCCTGTACACCAACGACCCGGGCAAGGGCAACCGCATCACCAAGCTGCAGCAGGACTCGGTTGGCTTTGCCAAGAGCCTGTCTGACGCGGTGGAGAGTGCTTACCAGTGGAAAACCGATCGGGGTTTGGCGATCGTCAAAACGGCCATCGTCTCCATTGAATACGACGCCAATACACGCGAGCTGCTGAAAACCGTTCAGCGCGCCGATGCGTTGGCCGGTGCGCGCGGCAACTCTAATTTGCAAGCCAGTGTCGCTGCAGGCATGCAGTCCGCCGGCGACAGCGGCGGCTCGGCAGGCATCATGGGCTTGGGCATGGCCTCCGGCATGATCGGCGGCCTGGGCAGTTTGCAGCAACCCGTGGCCCCAGTGGTCGCCGCTGCACCGCCGGCCGAAGACCCCATTGCCAAACTGAAGAAAGCCAAGCAAATGCTCGACCTGGAGCTGATCACGCAAGCCGATTACGACGCGGTTAAAGCCAAAGCGCTGGGGCTGTAAGTTCTATTAAAAGTGCCTTCCATGTCCAACGGTTCTTCTGCGCCGCGCACCCCGGTGCCGCCCTACTCAGGTCCTGGGTCGCCACAGAACGTGCCCCCACCTCCGGGGAGTTTTCCGATCGACCCGGCCACGCTGCCCCAACCGCTACAAGATGAGTTGCTGGCGCCCGACCCGGTGGCTATTGACACGTCCGACGAAGCGCTCAAAGACGGGCTCAACCGCTGCCCGAAATGTGGTGCCACCGATATCCGACAACGACCTGGCAGCGATATGCTGGTTTGCCTGTACTGCCGCAACGAATGGCTTGGCCAGCGGGTTGAGGAAGAATTTGCCCTCGGCGAAGGCATCGACCAGCTCAAGGGCACGGTCATTGCGTCCGGCGCCCAGGACATTCAGGCCGATGCGGCCCGTTTGATGACCTTCAAGTGCACCGGTTGCGGCGCCGAAGTGACGATCAACACAGAAAGCGCCATGACAGCGCGCTGCCACTGGTGTCGCCACGTTTTCGGCGTCAACGAACAGGTGGCCAACGGCGCGGTGCCTGATGCGGTGCTGCCCTTCCGCATCAAGAAGGACGATGCCGTGGCGCGCATCCGCCAATTTGTGGGCAAACGGCGCATGTTTGCACTGAAGGCGTTTAAGGAGCAGTTCACCCCCGAAAACGTCATCGGCGTTTACTTGCCTTACATGGTCATCGACGGCAACGTCAGTGTGGACGTGGTCGGCAAGGCCGAAATCGAAACGCGCCAATACACAAGAGGCACCGGAAATGAGAAGAAAACTTACTACGACGCCGACGTGTACCAAGTGGAGCGCCACGTGGACTTCACCGTGGACGACTTGACGCTAGAGTCCTCCGCCGAGCGCGGCAACTTGGACACCCGCGCCAACACCAACAACATCATCAACACGATTCTGCCCTTCGACACCAAGAACGCGGTGAAGTGGAACGCGTCCTACCTGTCAGGCTTCACCTCTCAAAAGCGCGACCGTGACGTGGAGCACCTGCGCCCTCGCCTAGAAGACCAGTTGTTGTCCATTGCCCGCGCCCAAGTCGAGGCGTCAATGGGCCGCTACGACCGGGGCGTGCGTTGGGAGCAGGAGCGCTTGAGCGTTCACGGCACCCGCTGGGTGTCGATGGTTCTGCCAGTGTGGCTCTACTCCTACCACCAGCCCGGCAACAACGGCGGCATGCTGCATTACATTGCGGTCAACGGGCGCACGGGCGAGACGATGGGCAGTGTGCCGGTACAACAGTGGAAGCTGCTGCTGGCGGCGTTCACCGTGGGCAGCTTTCTGGAAGGTGTTGCATTGTGGTTCTTGGGGAACACATCATGAGCGACGACAGTGGGTTATGGCTGCTGGCGATGGGGCCCGCCGGTGCAGGTCTGTTGTATTG
>JAGODZ010000157.1 GCA_017997975.1 Rhodoferax sp. | reverse complement strand
ACATCAAAAACATTTACGGCGCGCGCACCCACAGCGGCTGGCTGAGCTTTATGTACCCGCGCCTGCTGCTGGCCAAAGACCTGCTGCGCGACGACGGCGTGATTTTTATCTCCATCGACGACAACGAGCAGGCGCAGTTGAAGCTGCTGTGTGATGAGGTGTTTGGGCAGGAGAATTTTGTAGCGTCCATCGCGTGGAAAAAACGATCATCGCCCGATGCACGCGACACGATAGGGACAATTCACGACTGGATTCTTTGCTACGCCAAAAATGCAGAGGTGGTTAAAACGGCCATCAGTAAGATGCCTCTGAGCACGCAACGTATTGATGCCTACACCAACCCCGACCTCGATCCGCGCGGGGATTGGGCTTCTGTTGACATGACGGGGATGACCGGTCGTGCAACCAAAGACCAGTATTTCAACATCACGTTACCCAGTGGCAGAACAATCGTGCCGCCAGAAGGACGCAGTTGGGGTCTGGCGGAAAGAACCTTTTTGGAGCTTCGTGCCGACAACCGCATTTCATTCGGCCTGAAGGGAGACAACGTTCCACGAATTAAGAAGTTTTTGAGTGAATCAGACGGTCAGGTCGTCCCTTCGTTGTGGGATATGAATGATGTTGGCAGCAATGATGAGGCGAAAAAGGAAGTCAACGAATTGATGCAGCAGTCAGACGTCTTTGACACACCAAAGCCTACCCGCTTGATTCAAAGAATGTTGGAAATAGCCACGAAAAAAGACGAGGCCCATATCGTTCTGGATTTTTTTTCAGGCTCAGGAACAACGGGCCATGCGGTGCTATCGCTCAACTTAGAAGACGGCGGCAACCGCCAGTTCATCTTGGTGCAAATCCCCCAGCCCATTGACGCCAAAAAGCAAAAAGAAGCCCACGCCTTCGTCACCGACACCCTGCAAAAGCCTGAAGCCACCATCTTCGAGATCACCGCCGAGCGCCTGCGCCGCGCCGGGGCCAAGATTGAGGCAGAGCTTGCGGCCAAAGCGCTGGCTGCGGCGGCGCAACCGGCGCAACTGGAAGGTTTTGCACCGGCTGTTGACGCCAAACCAACCCCAATCGACACCGGGTTCAGGGTGTTTGAGCTGGTAAACGACCCCGAGGCGCTGATTCTCTCTAAACCTCTGCAACACGCCACCCAAGCCGATGTGCTGGCGCTGCAAACCGCCATTGCCACGCCGCAGCCCGCGCAGTTGCCCCGCGTGCTGCACAACCTGCTGCTGTCTGAGAGCTTGCCGCTCACCACCGTGCTGCGCACCGTCAAAGACCAGTGCTTGTATTTGGCCGGTGACGTGCTGATGGTGGTGCACGCCGTGGCGCTGGACGAGTTGACCGACACCTTGCGCGCCCTGCAAGCACAAGGCACGCCCGCCACCTACCTCACCGTGTATGCGCCGTGGATTGCCGACAACAACTTCATGCTCGGTATCAAAACCGTGGCCGAGTCGCTGGGCTATTCAGACGACAAGCTGCGCCTGCGCGGATGAACCCACCTATCATCAACACGCACCGTCTCGTCCATCGGTCTTCGCACCATCAATCTAAAACACCCGCATGAAACCCTCCTTAGCTCTAACCACCCATCGCGAGGCGATTCGCGACATTGTGCAAGCGCACCGGGCCTGCAATGCGCGGGTGTTCGGGTCGGTTCTTCATGGTGCGGACACAGAGGCAAGCGACCTTGACATTCTGATTGACCCGACACCAGAAACAACGTTGTTTGACATTGGTGCCATTCGCCATGAATTGCTGCAGTTGCTAGGCGTTCCAGTCGATGTACTCACACCCAACGCGTTACCCAAAAAATTTCGTGCTTCTGTCATCGCAGAGGCGATGCCCATATGAGCCGCGACAAACAGCGGCTTGCAGACTACTTAGGTCATATTCTGGAAGCCATTGACCGCATCAACCGGTACTCCAGTGGCATGACGCAAGTTGCGTTCCTTGCCAATGACATGGCCCAAGATGCGGTGATTCGCAACTTTGAAATCATCGGCGAGGCCAGCCACAACATTGAGGTGCATTACCCTGAATTCGCAAGCGCGCACCCCACCTTGCCCTTGTCATTTGCTTATCAAATGCGCAATGCCGTGTCGCACGGGTATTTCAGTGTTGACCTTGAGATTGTCTGGAAAACTATTTCCAGCAATCTACCGGGTTTGTACAAGCAAGTGCACGCGCTACTCGTTGAGCACGTTTTGAAATGACGGCCCAATTCCAATACACCACGCTGGCGCACCAAACGGCGGCCGTACAGTCGATTGCCGATGTGTTTGCGGATGTGCGCTTCATCACGCCCACCAACGCGTACAGCAACCCCACCCTGCCAACCGCCGAGGCGGCGCCCACCTTGCGCCAAAACTTAACCGCCATTCGGGCGCGCAACCACATTCATGGGGGCGAGGTGGCGGTGTCCGCCCTGCCCCTGCCCGCTCTTGGCTTGGATGTGCTGATGGAAACCGGCACGGGCAAGACGTTTACCTTTATTGAGACGATACACAAGCTGCACAAAGACAAGCAACTGTCCAAGTTCATCGTGCTGGTGCCCAGCAACGCCATTCGCCAAGGCACGTTGAAGAGTTTGCAGACCACGGCGCCCTTTTTTGACAAGCAGTACGGTCAAAAAATCAATGTGTACAACTACTCGGCCCGCACGGTGCAGGGGTTTATTCACGCGGCCAACGCGGGTATTTCGGTGCTGGTGGCTACCTATCAGTCGTTTGCGGGCGACAGCAAGGTGATTAACCAGCGCGGGGTGGAGGCCAATTTGTTTGGCCGCGCCAAGAGTTTCATGGAGGCCCTGGCGGTCATTCGCCCGGTGCTGATCATTGACGAGCCGCACCGCTTTGAGGGCAAACAAACCCAGGAATACCTGGCCAAGTTCAACCCGCTGCTGACGATTCGCTTTGGGGCGACCTTCAAGGGTAAAGAGGGAAAAGACGGCGACGCACTGAAGTACAAAAATTTGGTGTACACGCTGGACAGCCTGGAGGCATTTCGCCAGCGGCTGGTCAAAGGCATCACGGTGGACACGGTGGGCGTGGGGGCCGACATGGCGCAGGTGCTGTGTTTTCAATCGGTCAGCGGCACGGCCAAAGAGCGCGCTGCGTTGGTGAGCTTTCAGACGCTGGCGGGCAAGCACGATACCGTTTTACTCCAAGCCAAGGACAACCTGGGCGAGAAAACGCAGCTGAGTTTTCTGGAGGGCCATGTGGTGGAGAAAGTCACCGGCAAAGAGGTGCTGTTTACCAACGGCTTTTCGCTGCCGCTGGGCGAACCCACGTCTTACGGCATGTTGGCAGAGCAAATGCAGGCGCTGATCATTGAGCGGGCCATTGCCAACCATTTTGAGCGGGAAGAGGCGCTGTTCAAACGCGGCATCAAGGGCTTGAGCCTGTTTTTCATTGACGCGGTGGCCAAATACATGCCCGAGGGCAGCAAGCCTGCGGTCATTCGCACCGCCTTCGAGGCGCATTACAAAGCGCATTTGAGCCAAACCTTGGCCAAAGACGATCTGGATGCGGGTTACCGCGCCTACCTAGAGCGCAGCGCGTCCGACATTGGCCGGGTGCACAAGGGCTACTTTGCCCGCTCGCACAGTGAGAAAGGCGAAGAAGAAGCCATCAAGCTCATCTTGCAAGAGAAAGAAAAGCTGCTGTCGTTTGATACCGACTTGCGCTTCATTTTCTCCATGTGGGCGCTGCAAGAGGGCTGGGACAACCCCAACATCTTCACGCTGTGCAAGCTGGCCCCCAGCAACTCCAAGATCACCAAGCTGCAACAAATTGGGCGGGGTTTGCGCTTGGCAGTCAACCAGCAATTGGAGCGGGTGCAGTCAGACGACCCTCTTTTTGACGACATCAACGAGCTGGTGGTGGTGGTGCCCGCCAGCGAGGGGGATTTTGTAGCGTCGATTCAAAATGAGATTGCCGCCCACAGCGTGCAGCGGGTGGCCCGGGTGTTTGATGACAAAGTGCTGGCCGAGTTTGGCGTGGCCCCGAGCACGCGCATTGCCAACCGGGTGTTGGACGCGCTGCTAGAACTGGGCGTGATCTCGCTGGTGGATGCCACCGGGCAGGCCACCTTGCTGCTGGAGCGCCCGGCTTACTTGGCCCAGCGCGACGGCATTTTGGCCAAGCTCAAAGCCATCAACGGCATTGAAGCGCAAAACGCCATCAACATGCAGGCCTACCTGGATGCCTATTACGAGGGGTATGGCAAGGTCAAACGCAAGGAAGACAAGGTCAAACCCACGCTGCGGGTGAACGCGGCGAACTACCAAAAGTTCAAAGAACTGTGGGACAACCTGAACCGCGATGCCGTGCTGCGCTATGCGCTGGACGGTGATGAGTTGGTGGCCAAGGTGTTGCAACGCATAGACGCCGATTTTCAGGTGCGCCCGCTGACGATCAGCGTGACGCGAACCGAGTCGGTGGAGAGCTTGCACCAAGCGAAGAGCGCGCAGACCAGCTACGACATCCTCGCCCCATCGGTGTATAGCTTGTCGGCGTTTGTGCGCGAGCTGGCGAACATGACCAAGCTGAGTTACCACGCCATTGCTCACATTTTGGGCCGCATGCCGCCAGAGAAGTTTGCGCAAATCCGCCACAACGAAAACCGAGCCCTCACGGCCCTGCGCGATTTGATTGTGGGTTGCGTGTATGAGTTGCTGGTGAACCGGGTGACTTATGACCTGCGCGAGGTGCGTGCCAAAACATCGTTAACCGACAAAAACGGCAACATGCTCGATGAAGTGGCCGTGGCACTGTGCGGTGTGGAAACCCACGCCATTGCCAATGCAGAGATTCAAGCGCGGTCTTTGTACCAAGACGCTTTCATGCCCGTGGACAGCAAGATTGAGCGAAGCACGGTGGACGAATCCAACCAAGCCCGCATTACCGTGTTTGCCAAGTTGCCCAAAATCAACATTCCCACACCCGCTGGCAAATACAACCCCGACTTTGGCTACGCCATTCACCAAGACGGTGCCGCGCAGGCTTTGTATCTGGTGGTGGAAACCAAAGGCTACGACAACCGTGCCGATATACCGACCAAAGAAAAGTGGAAGATGGACAGTGCCAAACAGTTTTTTGAGGCGCTGCGCGAATTACCCGCCTTGAAGGACAAAGGGGTGCAGATTCATTACCAGACAAAAATCAACGGAGAATCTTTGGCGCAGCTTATTTCAAGCATCAAATAGGCCTCTAGCCCAATAACCACCTGCGCAAGCAGCTCTTTAATTTATAGCAAATGACACCTCCCTCAACCCAAGAAATAGCCCCCGGCCTGGTCCTTCACAACGTGCCACCGAACCTGAAGCTGAGTGACTTCAAGCTGATTGCCTTCGACATGGACTCGACGCTGATCAACATCGAGTGCGTGGACGAGATTGCCGACGCGGTGGGTCGCAAGGCTGAAGTGGCGGCCATCACCGAGGCCAGCATGCGCGGCGAAATACCTGACTTCAAAGAAAGCCTGCGCCGCCGTGTAGCACTGCTCAAGGGCGTGACGGTGGCCGACATGGAGGCGGTGATTGTCCAGCGCCTGCAACTCAACCCGGGTGCGGCGACCTTGGTGGCGGCGTGCAAGGCGGCGGGGCTCAAAGTGTTGCTGGTGTCGGGCGGGTTCACCTACTTTGCCGACCACGTGCGAGACCGTTTGGCCATCGACTTTATCCGCGCCAATGTGTTGGAGATTGAAAGCGGTCCCCACTGCGGCGCGTTAACCGGGCGCATGGTGGACCAAAGCTGGGGCGATATTTGTGATGGCGCTGAAAAACGCCGCACGCTGCTCGAATTGGCCTCGCTGATGGGCATTCCCTTGAGTCAAACCATTGCGGTGGGTGACGGTGCCAACGACCTGCCCATGATGGGTGTGGCCGGGCTGTCCGTGGCCTACCACGCCAAACCCACCGTGCGCGAGCAGGCCATGGTGGCGATTAACTCGGGCGGGCTGGACCGTCTGCTGGAAATTCTGACCTAAGATCCGACATCCTCTCAACCATCCTTCCAACCGGAGAAAAGCAGTATGAAGATTGAAACCATCGCCGTCCATGGTGGCTACACGCCGGACCCCACGACCAAGTCCGTGGCGGTGCCGATTTACCAAACCGTGGCCTACGCGTTTGACAACACGCAACACGGCGCTGACCTGTTTGACCTGAAGGTGGCGGGCAATATTTACACCCGCATCATGAACCCCACCAACGCGGTGCTGGAAGCGCGCGTGGCGGCCATGGAAGGTGGCATTGGCGCGCTGGCCATGGCCTCCGGCATGGCGGCCATCACGGCGGCCATTCAAACCATTGCCGAGGCGGGTGACAACATCATCTCCACCGCGACCCTGTACGGTGGCACCTACAACCTGTTTGCACATACTTTCCCTCAGCAAGGCATTGAAGTGCGCTTTGCCGACGCCAATGACCCCGCGTCGTTTGCCAAGCTGATTGATGAGCGCACCAAAGCGATTTATTGCGAATCGGTGGGCAACCCCTTAGGCAACATCACGGACATTGAAGCGCTGGCGATCGTGGCGCATGGCGCGGGTGTGCCTTTGATTGTGGACAACACCGTGTCCAGCCCTTACCTGTGCCGTCCGTTCGAGCATGGCGCGGACATCGTGGTTCACTCCTTGACCAAGTACATGGGCGGCCACGGCACCACCATTGGCGGCATCATTGTGGATTCCGGCAAATTTCCCTGGGCCATGCACAAGACGCGTTTTAAGCGCCTGAACGAGCCCGATGTGAGCTACCACGGCGTGGTCTATACCGAGGCCTTGGGTGCCGCCGCCTACATTGGCCGTGCCCGCGTCGTGCCTTTACGCAACATGGGCGCGGCACTCAGCCCCATGGCGTCATTCCAAATTTTGCAAGGCATTGAAACCCTGCCTTTGCGCATGGACCGCATCTGCGAGAACGCGCTCAAAGTCGCTACGCACCTGAAATCTCACGCCAAAGTGGGCTGGGTCAACTACGCGGGCCTGGCCGACCACCCAGACCATGGTCTGGTGAAAAAGTACATGGGCGGGCGCGCCTCCGGCATCATCAGCTTTGGCTTGAAAGCCAGTGACAGCTTGGAAGCGGGTGCCCGTTTCCAAGACGCGCTGCAGCTATTCACCCGCTTGGTGAACATTGGCGACGCCAAGTCTCTGGCCTGCCACCCCGCCTCCACCACGCACCGCCAACTCAACCCCGCCGAACTGGCCAAAGCCGGCGTCAAACCCGACATGGTGCGTTTGTCGATTGGCATCGAGCACATAGACGACTTGCTGGCCGACTTGGAACAAGCGTTGGCCGCTGTTTAAGCTCAACGCCGAACGCTTGGCCGGTACGCCAGGCCTTGCAGAATGACAAAAGCCCCAGCCATGGGGCTTTTTTTGTGGCAAGGGCCGGTCTGCTCCTTGGCGGTTAACCGTTGCGGAATATGAAGCTGTAAGCGCTGAGCGCAGGCACGCCACCGAGGTGGGCATACAGCACTCTAGAACCTTCGGGGAACTCGCCGTTGCGAACCCTATCGATCATGCCGTGCATGGATTTGCCTTCGTACACCGGGTCCGTGAGCATGCCTTCTTGGCGGGCGCACAGGCGTATCGCTTCAAGTGTGCCTTCATTGGGCAAGCCGTATTCGGGGCCGCCATAGCGTGCATCCAGCACCACATCGTCTTCGCTGATCGGCTGGCCCAGCTCCACGAGCTCTGCGGTGTGACGGGCAATGCGCAGGATTTGCGCATGGGTTTTTTCAGGGTTGGCGGAGGCGTCAATGCCGATCACGCGTTGCGCGCGGCCATCGGCCGCAAAACCGACCACCATGCCTGCCTGCGTGCTTCCTGTGACGGAACAGACCACGATGTAGTCGAACTTGAAACCGAGTTCAGCTCCTTGAGCGCGCACTTCGTCAGCAAAGCCGACAAACCCCAAACCGCCCAAGGGGTGCTCAGAGCAGCCAGCGGGGATGGGAAAGGGC
>JAGODZ010000384.1 GCA_017997975.1 Rhodoferax sp. | reverse complement strand
AGATCGAGACGGTGCTTGATGCCATTGTCGTCAAGCGGCCCAGCCCCAAACAGCGCCGCCACAAACACCTGTGCGCTGATGCGGGCTACCGAGGAGAGAAGGCGTTAAAGGTGATCCTGGCGCATGGCTACATCCCGCATGTGGTCAGCCGAAAGCGCGAGGCAGATCAGAAGAAGAAAGACCCCAAGAAGAAGGCACGCCGCTGGGTGGTGGAGGCGTGCCACGGTTGGTTCAACCGGTTTCGCAAGCTGCTGGTGCGCTATGAAAAGTTGGAACACACTTTCCTGGCGCTGAACCACCTGGCCGCTGCCATCATTACGTTGCGCAAGATCAGGCTGCCTGTCAATATTATTTACGGATAGATCCTAAGGCAGCCTGGAAACGCTACTGCACATCACACGACCGTTCAAAGGAACTGTCGTCATTGATTGAGCGATGGTTTGATGAGCCCATACCACTCCATGGTGTCATGGATAAGGTGGAGTTGAACAGCCTGGTTCAGTTGGCGATTTCCTCGCCAGCGGTTGTCGCGTTGCGAGCCCTGCGTCGTCATTGGCCGAAAGCCATGGATGAAGGCGAGTTGCACCACACGATCGACTTGTGTTGGTCAGGTCTGAGACGATATCTCGATACAGCATGGTTTGAAGCGGCCATCACACGTGACAAACGAAAACGCTACATCACCTCGGTCATGGAGGCTGTTGTCCATGGCAACCTGGAGTCGCTGCTTGATGAGCATTTTTGGTTCCTGTCTCAATCAACCGGAGAGTGGTACGAAAGATTGGCAGAGCTGACAGCGGCACTGAGCTTGCGGGACGTGAACGTCACCGTGCATGGCAACCCAGGGCGTGTAACCGACGACAGTCAATTCAAGCTGCGTTGTCATGTGGCAGTTCCTTTGGGAGCCGCTGTTCAAAAGTCTGACACCGAGAACGCTGACAGGCAGCCGGAGTCTGAAACCAAGATCCGTGCGGATGAGGTCAAGCGCGCGTTCAACAGTCCATTCTGGCCAAGAGTGCTGGTGACCACATCCATCGGGCAAGAGGGCCTGGACATGCACCCTTGGTGTGATGCCTTGCTGCACTGGGATCTGGCTGCCAACCCGGTTTCCATGGAGCAGCGAGAGGGGCGAATCACGCGCTTTGCCGGGCTTAACGTGAGGCGCGCTATGGCTCGTGATTGGTTGTTAGCGGATGGTAAAACCAATGGTGTTGGCAGTCCCTGGGCTAATTTGGCATCAGCCAAGGAGACGGAATATCAAACTCGCGACAGCAGCGGCTTGCAGCCTTGGTGGGTCTATCCGAACTCGAATCCTCGCCATTGGGTCGTCGGTGCTCTTGGAAGTGAGCAGTTCGTTCGCCATAAAGACATGCAAAAGCAAAGAGCCATCTATCGGCTGGTGCTGGGAATGCCGAACCCAGAGCACCTCGTGCAGTTGCTGCGCAAGAAGATGGACGATAGTGAACAGACGAATGCCATGAGTGAGCTTGTAGATTTCTTTGTTGATCTGAGACCTGAAAACGATGGTCAGAGTCTCTGAGAATAAGTAAGCACGCGGTGACCCGTTGCGCCAAGCAGACCAGCGGGTGGGTCACGATATGTTTTTTAATGTTTTTTCTCCCTTGGTTTTGAATTTCGTTCTAACTTTTGAGTCCTGAATTCTTGTGATTGTGGGCTCGGGCGTGTCGCAGTCTTCGGCTTCGGTATCGGCAACACCGCTCAGAGCGGGCGCTACGCCCAGGTAGCGCAGCAAGGCAGCGTGGTCGCTATGGTGTTCGAACAGTTTGCGGCGAGCGCGCACCAGCAGGCGCAGCAGCCACAGGCGGGCCATTGGAGCGCCCAGCTCCTGAAAATCTGCGCCAGGCAGGCTGGTCGATAGGCTGTGGCGCGGGCGGCGGCGAACGGGGGACGGCATGGCAGGGACTCCGGCAGTGGGTATGCCTTGATGGTGCCCGCAGCGTGCGACAGAACGTGTCGTAGCAAAGTGCGTTCAAGTGCCTGGGTTATGCAGGTGAGCGAGTCTGTCAGGAATTTGACGCGGGGCCGTGGCGATCGAGAGCGCGAATGCGCGGTTGCACTTTGATTTCAAAACGCGCGGGCACTTCCCCAGTGGTGGTGCGGCCACCAAACGGATCTGGCTGGCTTATTTAGCCACCAAAATTTTGCTCTTGGCCTTTTGGCTATCGGCTCTAAAATGTGACCTCATTTGTACTTACAGAGGCAGTGATGAACCACCAATCGTTCAGTGGCAAGAGCACATCCATCGGCAACTCCAACGGTTTCAGGTTTGATGCGGCGTTGTTCAAGGCCAACCCCGAGTTTTTTGGTGAGGTACGCGGCACGGTGCTGGCACCGGGGCAGATGCTGGTGTCGGTGGTGCCCACGGGTGGGCAACCGCCAGAGCCGCAGGACGCAGAGGAAAACCCCGTTATGCAGGCGTTCTTGGGCTTTCTGCAAGGCCAGATGGCCGCGCACCCTGAGCTGATTGAGCCCGTGACCGAGGCCCAGATGGC
>JAGODZ010000383.1 GCA_017997975.1 Rhodoferax sp. | reverse complement strand
TGGTGGGCTCCGACTCGCCGCTCACCGTCATGATGTATGGCCGTATGCGAGAGGGGGCCACGCCGGTGTTGAATGCCGTCAGTTTATTCTTGATGGTCGCCTCAGCGTTGCTGGCGCTCACCTTGTTGCGCGGCGCCAAGTCGGCAGACGCGCCACCGGCGTCCTGATCACGGCACGGTCAGGCGTTCAAAGCTTGATCAAAGTCTGCCACCAGATCCGCACTGTCTTCCAAACCCACGGACAGGCGAATCAGCCCGTCAGCGATCCCCATGACGGCCCGCATCTCGGCACCCGCTTCCCAAAAAATGGTAGGGGCCACTGGGATGATCAACGTGCGGGTGTCGCCCAGGCCGGTGGCCTTGATAGGCAATTGCAGGCGGTTGATGAACGCAAAGCAGTCCGAGGCGTCACGCAACTCGAACGACAGCAGCCAAGAACCCGCACTGAAATGCGTTTTAGCAATCGCATGTTGCGGGTGCGACGGCAACATCGGGTAGAACACCCGCGCAATCGCTGGGTGGGCTTCTAAGTAGTGCGCCAGCGTCAAGGCCGTGGCGCTGCTGCGCTCGACGCGCAAAGCCAGCGTTTCAGCACCCAAGCTGATTTGATGGGCATGCTCGGACGACAAGGACGCACCCATGTCCCGCAGGCCCTTTTTCTTGATCTGAAGCAGCCCCCATTGAGCCGCGTCGCCTTTGCGATAGCTGTCCAAAATGTTGGGGTAAGTCGACCAATCAAAGGTGCCCGTGTCGGTGACTGAACCCCCTAAAGCGCTGCCATGGCCTGCCACCGTTTTGGTCAGTGAGTTGATGACCAAGCCAGCGCCCACGGTTTTGGGGCGAAACAAGGTGGGCGAACTCACGGTGTTATCGACCACGTAGAGCAAGCCTCGGCTGTTGCACAGCGCACCAATGGCGGCCAAGTCAGGAATTTGCGTGCCGGGGTTGGCGATGGTTTCAACAAACACCAAGCGGGTATTGGGCTGAATGGCGGCGGCCACTTGGGCGCTGTCTGAGGCATCAACCATCGTCACGGTGATGCCCAAGCGAGTCAATGTGCCCAGCACGCTGTTGGTGTTACCAAACACAAACTGGCTGGTGATAAGGTGGTCGCCCGACTGCAGCAGGGTCAAAAACGTGGCGGTGATGGCCGCCATGCCCGTGGCAAAGCAGACCGTGCCTACGCCCTGCTCCATGCCAGTGATCAGGGTTTCCAGCGCGGCCGTGGTGGGCGTGCCTTGGCGGGCGTAGTTGAAACCGCCTTTGATCGTGCCTTGAAACACCCCGACCAAGTCCTCGACCCGGTCAAAGCCGTATTGCACCGAGGTGTGAATCGGTTTGTGAATGGCCCCGTGCTCCACGCCGGTGAGTCGGTTCGAATGAACAATGGCCGTGGTAAATCCAACTTCTTTCATATGCATTCCATCATTTGACTGTTATCTTGACTCACAGGGTGCCAGCCAACTGGCCTTGCACCAAGCGCAGCTGACGCCCGCATCGCGCTGCCAGCGCCTCGTCGTGTGTCACCACAATAAAAGCGGTGCCTTGGGTGCGGGCCAGTCCCATCATCAATTCAAAAACGCCATCGGCGGTGCCCCGGTCGAGGTTGCCGGTGGGCTCATCGGCCAGCACACAGGCCGGGCGAGTCACCAAGGCGCGGGCAATGGCCACCCGCTGACGCTCGCCGCCTGAGAGTTCAGCGGGGCGGTGGTGCAGGCGGTCTTGCAAGCCCACACTGGCCAGCATCTGGCTTGCCTGCTCAGCCGCGTCTGCCGGAGCCATGCGCCGAATCCACAGCGGCATGGCCACGTTGTCCAGCGCACTGAACTCAGGCAACAGGTGGTGAAACTGATAGACAAACCCCAAATAGCGGTTGCGCAAACGACCCTGCTCCGTGGCGCTCTGATCTGCCAAGTTGGCACCGTTCAAAAACACGCTCCCGGTGCTGGGCGCTTCCAGCCCGCCCATCAGGTGCAATAAGGTGCTTTTACCAGAGCCCGAGGCCCCCACAATGGCCAAGGTTTCACCTGCGTGCACCTCCAGATCCACACCTTTGAGCACCGTGACATCCAAGCGCCCTTCAGTGAAGCGCTTGGTCAAACCTCGTGCACTCAGCACCACGGTGGGGTCAGGGTGCGCGAGGGGTACTGCGGGAGACGCGTTCAAAGGGGACGCTTGTTTATTCATACCGCAGGGCCTCCGCCGGATTCACCTGACTGGCACGCCAGCTGGGGTACAAAGTGGCCACAAAAGCCAATACCAAAGAAATGACGGCCACCGGCAAAATATCGGACTGCTGAGGGTCGCTGGGCATGCTGCTGATGAGGTACACGTCTTTGGGCAAAAAGGTGGCCCCCAGAAACTGCTCCAACGCGGGCACCAGCACATCAATATTGAAAGCCACCCCCAAGCCCAGCACCAAGCCGGCCAGTGTGCCAATGACGCCCACCATGGCCCCTTGCACCACGAAGATGCCCATGATGCTTTGCGGGCTGGCACCCAGGGTGCGCAAAATGGC
>JAGODZ010000382.1 GCA_017997975.1 Rhodoferax sp. | reverse complement strand
CCGAAGTGCAAATGTTGGCGGCCATCTTTGGTGCCATCACGCTGCTGTGCTGGGTAACGTTTCGCAGCTGGCGCGCTGTGCTGTGCATCATCGTGCCGCTGACGCTGGTGTCGATTTTGTGCAACGCACTGATGGCCACGCTGGGCATTGGCCTGAAAGTCGCCACACTGCCGGTGATTGCCATGGGTGTGGGCGTGGGCGTGGACTACGGCATCTACCTGTACGAGAGCCTGCAGCACGAGCTGGAGCACAACGGCCGCTCGCTGCGCGAGGCCTTCTACGAAGCGCTGCGCCAGCGCGGCACGGCTGCCGTGTTTACCGGCGTGACGATGTCGCTGGGGGTGGGCACGTGGGCGTTCTCGGCGCTGAAGTTCCAAGCCGACATGGGCATCTTGCTGGCGTTTATGTTCTTGGTGAACATGCTGGGCGCAGTGTTCTTGCTGCCGGCGATGGCTTGCTGGTTGGGCGTAGGCCAAAACCGCAAGTCGGTCGCAGGCCGCCCAAGCGCTGGCGTACAAATTTGATAACCCCATGAAAAACGTTCGCAACTTGGCTGCTGCGGCACTGGCGGCACTGGTGGCACTTGCTACCACCAGTGCCGCAGCGCAAAAAAACTACGACCCCGGTGCCAGTGACACCACGGTGCGCATTGGCCAAACCGGCCCTACGGGCACTTGGGGTGCCATTGGCCAAACCATGCAAGCCTACTTTCGCATGGTCAACGAAAAGGGGGGGATCAACGGTCGCAAGATCGAGCTCATCACCTATGACGATGCCTATGACGCCGCCAAAACCTCAGAAGTCACGCGCAAGGCGGTCGAGACCGACAAGGTCTTGTTCATGTCAGGCTCCATCGGTACAGGCACGCAGCTTGCTGTGGCCCCCTACCTCAACCAGCTCAAGGTGCCGCAGTTGTTTATGGCGTCACCATCGGGCAATCTGGCCGCTGCCAAAAAGTTTCCCTATTCGATGATGGCCATGCCGTCCTATGAGTCTGAGGGGGCTATTTGGCTGCGGCACTTGACGGCAACCAAGCCCAAAGCCAAGGTGGCTGTGCTCTATCAAAATGATGAAATGGGCCATGCAACCCTCAATGGCTTCAAGCAGGATTTGGAAAAAACGCGCTTGCAAATCGTCAGTGAGCAGCCGTATTCCCTGACCGAGCCAAGCATTGATGCGCAAATTAACGCCATGAAAGCATCGGGAGCAGACACGGTGCTGCTCATCACTACGCAAAAGATGACCGTAATGGCTTTGCAAAAAATCCGAGGCTTGGCTTGGTCCAACCCGACGATTTATCTCAGCCAAGGAGGCTCGTCAATCAAGACCGCCTTGACGCCTGCCGGTCTTGACAATGCCAAGCGGGTGATTGTGGTTGCCGCGCGCATGAGCATTCACGACGTGGCCTACGCCAATCACCCTGACATGCAGGCCTACCTTGCTTTTATTGCCCAATATATGCCGGGGACCAATGGCGCCGACGACGACCAGTACCTGTGGGGCTACTCCACTGCAGCCCTGACGGCCCATGTGATCGAACAAGCCGGCAACAACCTGACCCGCGAGAACATCCTAAAAATCGCCACGAGTCTGAGGGACTACCACGCACCGCTGCTGCTACCCGGGGTTACGCTGAACTCCTCGCCGACGGACTACCGCTTATTTCAAAGTATGCAGATCAGGCAGTTTGACGGCAAAATTTTTGAGCCTTTGGGACCGGTGCTCTCAATTCACTGGATGAGGAGCGGCAAACTTTAATTTATCCGGTGCCGCCCCTAGGCAAGGGTGGCACCAACGAGGCTTCGTTAAGCCCAGTGGTTTCCTATAATTTTTCGGCTCTCGCACCCACTTGATGCTTCGCTCTTAGGGTTTGCGCCTTGCAAAAAAATCCCTCTTCAACGCAAGGTGTGGCGGGCTTGGTTTGGAGCATTGTTTTCAGCGCATCGGTGAAGTCTGCAGGACGCGAATACAAAGATGCGCGGCTGCAGCATTGTTACCTGCACGCCACCCAATGAATATGAATCTTACGAGCCATAGACGCACTACGCGGGCACCGCTAAAAACACCCGGCTAGCACCGGCTCAAGACCGTATTTTCAATAAAATCAGCCTCAAACCCATATCTGGCGCGCGGTACAAGCTATTTATTTAGTAGCTAACAAAAGCGATCCATCGCCCTACCAGCGCTCAATCTGCCGCGCTCAGCCAGGCCACGCTGTTCAAGAAGATGCGCACCAGCTCGGTTTGGCGGCGCACGCCGGTCTTGGAGAAGATGGAGCGCAAATGCGCCCGCGCCGTGTTGCGTTTGATGTTGAGCACTTCGGCCGCTTCTTCCAGCGACAAGCCGTTGGCCAGCTGAATCGCCAGCGCCGTCTCGGCCGGGGTCAGGTGGAACAACTGCTGCGCCAAGCGCACCGGTGGATCGACCCGGCCTTCGGTATCGCGCACAAACACCGCCACGCTGGGGCGCTGCTTGCCTTCGGTCCATTGGTCGGAGCTAATGCGTTGCACGATCAAGC
>JAGODZ010000156.1 GCA_017997975.1 Rhodoferax sp. | reverse complement strand
TGCGCCGCCTAAGGAATGCATGGGGTTCATCATGCCCGCCTTAAATCACGGTCAGGCCAATGTCCAGCCCCGCCAGCTCCAGCTGCAGGTTGGCCAACTGCTCGTCGGCTTGGGTGCCCACGAAGCACGAATTGAGCATCACCACCTGCGCGGGTTGGGCTTTGACGATTTCTGCTTTGAGCGCCTCGGTGTACGGGTCAAAACACAGCCACATGGCTTTGTCGTCGGGTAGCAAAACACGGTGTACCGTTGCGCCCGCCATCTCTTTGGGCTTGCTGATGGCGTGCACGCCCAGCGCCCCCAAGCCGTGCTTGAGCAGCAGCTCGGCCAGCATGGCGGTTTGCGCATCGGTGGGCTGAGTCTGTGCGGTTTTTTCGGCACTCTGAAACAACGCCAACTGGTCACGCAGCGCCTCGGCGCTGTTCACATCACCACGCCAGACCTTGAAATTAGACGGTGCCAAGGTGAAATGCGCGCAAGCCAAGTCTTGGGTTGTATCGGGATGCGCGGTTTTGAGTTTGGCGATGACTTTGTCAATGCGCGCGCGGGTGATGTCGGCGATGGTGCGGTAACCGGCTTTGTAGGCTTCGCTGGTTTCTTCCAGCACTTCGGGCATTTGGACGCTGATGCATTGACGGGTGCCATCTTCCTCGATGTTGAGCTCCATTGTTGTTTGTGCTGCCGTACCAGAGCCAGCAAAAAAGTCTAGATAGATATCACTTGGTCCGGCATCTATTGAGCCGAATAAAGTTTTAAGCAAGCTTGTCGATTTAGGATATGAGAAGTAACTCTTTCCTTCAAACAAATTTTCAACCTCTACCCCCCCATCACTTTTTACTGAAAGGATTGAGCGCAACAGAAATGTATTAACTTCATCAAGATATGTTACAGAACTTGGCTGAGTTTTTTCATCTTTAGAAAACCAGATCCGACCACAAACAAAGCTTCCGTCATGTAACTCTTTAATATCTTGATATTGCCCGTCTACATAGCCTGCCGCCTCATCAAAAGTTTCCCGCTTCCATCGCCACCCCCTATCTGGTATTTTTACTGGCACATTTGTCTTAGGGTGCAAGATTTCGTAACCTGGACCAAATGTTTCAGCGTTCGGCCAACTCATGTTTATCTTCCCCCAAAGGCGATAGTCTTGATCAACAGCGTTGTATAAAGTTATCCCTCTGTCATAAGCATTTTTTTTATAAAGTTTTTTAATTTCTATTTCGACTTCGGGGATCGAAAATTTCTTTTTTCTCAAGCTTTCAACCAAATCATATATTTCATCCAAACCATCTTTTCGCATTTCGAATTCATGCTTCAGAGCATGATTTTTCACATACAAAATGATGTACTCGTGAATACTCCCAATACCTTTGTCATTTTTTGGTATTCGCTTATTCCAAATAATCAACTCAACAAAATTTTCTGCCCCAAAAACTTCATCACAAAGCAATTTCAAATTAGTTACTTCATTGTCATCAATACTGATAAAAATAACCCCATCATCCCGCAACAAATTTCGCGCCAAATACAAACGCGGGTACATCATGCTCAGCCACGCGCTGTGGTATTGGCCGCTTTCTTTGCTGTTCTTTTTCCACAAACTTTGCTTGTTCAAATACCCATCGGCGCTTTTCTCACCGGTGCGTTTTTGGTAGTCGTCCAGCGTTTCAGAATAGTCGTCGGGGTACACAAAGCTGTCGTTGCCGGTGTTGTACGGGGGGTCGATGTAGATCATCTTCACCTTGCCGTAGTAGCTTTTTTGCAGCACGCGCAGCACTTCCAGGTTTTCGCCTTCTATGAGCATGTGCGCGGCGTTTTCGGGGTTGCCCGCGCTGGGCAGCAGGGTGTGGCTGGTGGTTTTTTGTATCTCGCGCCGGGCGGCGGTTTTGCCGGCCCAGTTCAGCTCGTAGTGCTCTTGCGGGTCGGCCAAGCGGTCTTGGCCCAGCAGGGCTTTGAGTTTGTCCACATCCACCTGGTTGTCGGCCATCACTTCGGGCGCGGTTTGGCGGATGAGGGCCAGCAGCTCAGCCTGGCGCTGGGCCAGTGCATCAGGGCTGCGGCCAAGTTCTTGGGGTGATGAGGCGGCGAATGGCGTGTTAGCCGTGTTGTTGTTCATAGCGTCCCTGGGGTTAGGTGTGGCGGGCTGGGGGCTGGCCGGAGTCAGCCCACTGTCCATGCGATGGTGAAAAGGGTTTCAGACACCATTTTTTGGGCCATGCGCTGGGTGAGCTGGGTGATGAGCTGGTCGCGCTTGGCGTGGATGTCGTCTTCTACCTGAAATATGGCTTGCCGCTGTTTGCGTTGCTGGCGCTCTAGCTGGGCGATGCGTTCTTGCAGGGTCTGCTGCTCGGCCAGTGTGGTGGCTTGGCGGGCTTCGCGCTGGGCTACCTTGATTTGCTCTTTGGTGCTTTTGAGGGCCTGCTCTGCGCCTTGCACCATGTCGTCGGCCCACTGGTCGAGCTTGTCGCGCGCTTGCCTGAAGTGTTGGTTATTGGTTTCGAGTGCGGTGGCCATGGTGGCAGCAGCGTGGCGCTGGGCCTCGGCCTGCAGGCGCTGTGCTGTGGCGGCAGGTAGCTGCACCTCATCCGTGGCGGTGGTGGCCACGGTGGCCATGAGCTTTTCGCAGGTTTCAGGGTCCAGGCTGTGGCCTTGGTCGGTCAGGGCTGAGAAAAGCAGGTA
This sequence comes from Rhodoferax sp., assembly GCA_017997975.1. GTDB lineage: Bacteria > Pseudomonadota > Gammaproteobacteria > Burkholderiales > Burkholderiaceae_C > Rhodoferax. The sequence goes on along the minus strand of JAGODZ010000156.1, from coordinate 5,395 downwards.
TTGCTGGCGCTCAAAACTGTCCACGCTGAGCAACTGCAGAGTAAGCACGCCCGACTGGCCGCGCAGCGCATCCACCACGCTGATGCGGGCTTGGTTTTGGGTCGGCTCAAACACCAAGCGCTGCACGGGGGTGGGGGCGGCCTTGGCGGTTTGCACCACCCATTCACCCAGCGGGTGCGACAGGCGGTAGGTGTGGCCGTCCAAACTCGAATCATTGACGGCCAGGGCGTTGGGGTCTTGGTCGGGGGCCGCAGGCTGGCTGCGTGAAATGAGGTGGTAGCGGCCCGTGGGCACCTCGGCGGGTAGGTCATGGGGGCACGGCGGCTTGAGGTCAAAGCACAGGCGGTCAGTGTCAAACCACACCTTGTCTTGCAGCACATGGCGCGACAAGTCCCAAAACCGGCGGCTGAAACGGTCCAGATGGGTATTGGCGTCTTGCAAGGTGTTTTGGTGTTGCAGGCGCAAGCGGTCGTGCACGTCGGCGTCGAAGTTCTCTATCAACTGGCGGCGTGTGTCTTGCATGCGGGCTTGAATGCTGGCGTCCATCTCCGAGCGCAGGGTGGCAAAGGCCGAGTCGATTTGCGCGGGTGTGCGGCAGGTTTGGTAGATAGACAGAATGCGCTTTTCAAAGTCCACCCCCGACTCAATCGTGCCCAGCACTTCGTCAGACGCGCCAAATACGCCGCTGAACAGGTTGAACTTTTCGCCCAGCAGCTCCAGCACACGCTGGTCGGCGTGGTTGCGCTCGTTGAAGAAGTTGATAACGACCACGTCGTGCTTTTGGCCGTAGCGGTGGCAGCGGCCAATGCGCTGCTCCACGCGCTGGGGGTTCCAAGGCAGGTCGTAGTTGATGACCATGGAACAAAACTGCAGGTTCACGCCCTCGGCGGCGGCCTCGGTGGCGATCAAGATGTCAGCCCCGGTGCCGTCGTCTTGCCGAAAGTGCTCGATCAGCGCGGTGCGAATGTCAATGTCGCGCGAGCCGGTGATGCGCCCTGTGCCTTGGTTGCGGGTGACCCACTGGGTGTAGATGCTGCTGGCCTCAGGGCTGCTATTGGTACCGCTGAACAGCACCACTTTGCCGGCGTGGCCGTTTTGCTCTAAATAGCGTTTGAGGTATTCCTGCGTGCGCCTGGATTCGGTGAAGATCAGCGCTTTGCGCTGAGCGGCTCCGCCAGTTTGCATCTCCGCCATGGCTTTAAAGCCCACTTGCAGCGCCTGCAGCAGCGCATGCGTTTTGGTGTCGGTGCCAATGCCTTGGGCCCAGCCTATCAGGCGCTCTAGTTCGACAATTTCGTCGTTCAGTCGTTTACGGTCCAAAACGGCGGGGTCGATGGGTGCGGCAGGCTCGTCTTGGCTGTCATTCAAGATTTCATCGAGCAGGTCTTCTTCTAGTTCTTCTTGCGCCACCAGCGTTTCGATCCAGTCGTCTTGGGCTTCTATTTTTTCATCGCGCAGGGCCTCAAGGCGCGTCTTCATAACCACCAGCGTGCCCGCAATGGCCAGGGAGCTGGATGCCAAAAGTTTGCGCAAAATCAGCTCGGTCAGGTGCCTCTGGCGGCGGGGAATGGCGTAGCTGTCGTCGCGCAGCAAGTAGGCGGTAACGGCTTCGTACAAGCGGTGCTCGTGGTCGGTGGAGCGAAACTTTTGGGTGTGGGGTTTGCGCTGGGTGTAACTGATGTACTCGGTCACGTCTTTGCGCAGCGTGCGTTTGCAGAAGCTGGCCAAGCGCTTGCGCAGGCCTTGCAGGTCGCCGCCAGCGCCGGTGAATTGGCTGCGAAAAGCGTTCAGATCGCCAAAGATGTTGTCGTCAATCAAGGTGGACAGGCCATACAGCTCAAGAACAGAGTTTTGCAGCGGCGTGGCCGTGAGCAGCAGCTTGCGGCTATCTCTCGTGGCCCAGCGGATGGCCTGGCCAATTTTGTTGCTCTCGCGGTAGGCGTTGCGCAGCTTGTGGGCTTCATCCATGACCACCAAGTCCCAGGCCATGGCACGCACCTCTTCTTTGATGCGCATGGCGTAGGCATAAGAAATGATGACCACGGCTTTTTGCCGCAGCGGTGCCATGCCTTGGCGTTGCGCTTCGCGCCAGGTTTTGGAGTCCAGCACCACGGCGGGTAAATTAAATTTTTCTTCCAGCTCAAGTGCCCATTGCTTGCGCAGTGAAGCTGGGCAAATGACCAGCAGCTGGCGCTTGCGCTCGGACCAGTATTGACACAGCACAATGCCCGCCTCAATGGTTTTGCCTAAGCCGACTTCGTCGGCCAGTAACACGCCTTTGGACAGTGGCGAATGCAAGGCAAACACCGCTGCCTCAATCTGGTGCGGATTCAAGTCCACGCTGGCGTTAAATAGGGCTTGGCTGAGCCGGTCTATGCCCCCGCCGCTGTGCTGCAGGGTGAGGTCATGGGCGATGTATTTGGCTTGGTGTGCTGTGAGCCGCATGAGCAAAAATGACGGAAAAGTCCCCTGAATTTTTATATTGCCGTTGAACACACTCGTTGGCTCGGGCTAGTTTACAGCGCACGATGTCCACGTTGATGATGCCAACCTTGTCAACAACCACAGCGGCGAACCATTGCCCCTCAAGGAGCCCAAGACATGGCAGACTTTGCATTTGAGAGCACGCTGTCGAGCCGAACATTTGCTGTGTTCCTGCGCACTTTAAAACGCCAGGGCTACGTGGTCGCCATTTATTATTTCTCGCTGGCCAATGCGCAACTGGCAATACGTCGCGTGAGGCTGCGCGTGGCTCTGGGCGGGCATCATGTTCCGCCAGACGTGGTGCGGCGGCGCTTTGCACGGAGTTTGAAAAACTTCTTCACCCTTTACCTGCCGCTGGCTGATGAGTGGGCGATGTTCGATAATTCCACCCCGCCCCATGCGCTGACCGTAGCGACATCGCTGAACAACCAACTCACCGTAACGGAGACTGCAACATGGAACAAGCTGCAAAAACTCAGCCAAGCCGCCTGACACCGTCCCCCAAAGCGTTGCAGAAGGCTTTGGTGCTGTCGGCCAAACAGGCGCAACGACTTGCTGATGCTTTTGGCGTTGTAGTACCCAGCATCAAGCCGAAAGCGACGAAGAATTCCCGTCAAACCGGTTAATTACTTGGTTTTGTTTGGTTTGAATCTGTTCAATCGCACCCAGTGCGAGCTCAAAACATCCTCCACTTCTGGTTCGAAGATCGGGTGAAGTCCACCCGCCCGGACTGAATATCTAGCGCTACGCCTTCAATTTGCTACACCTTTAGTAGCTGCTTGCGCATACTCCACCTGGGCTAGAGGCCAATTTCTTGATTAATACCTTTAAAACCCAATATGGGTATTAAAACCAATCCAACCGAATTCTCCACGCGGCAGACGCTGTGATTCGCAACCTTGAAGTGATTGGCGAGGCGTGCAACAACGTTGCCAAGAATCACCCTGACTTTGCGGCTCAACAGGCCACCGTGCCATGGGGCTTCGCCTACGAAGTGCGCAACGCGTTGACACATGGCTATTTCAATGTCGATTTGGCCGTCGTCTGGCAAACCATTCAGACCGATCTGCCAGCACTCAAAGCACAAGTCGTCTCGCTGAGCTAGTTTGCCGCAACGACGCTCCGTTTTTGGTAGCTGTTTACGCATAATCCACAGGCGGTAAAGGCCTATTTCACCTATCAACAAAGATCTCAACAAGGTGGCTTTTGTTAGCAAATATGCTAATGTTCTCACCTAATGAACTGGTCAATCACCTATTACAACGAAAAGGTCCGTCGCGAGGTGATGGCCATGCCGGCCGGCATTGTTGCCGACTACGTGCGTCTGACCGATGCGATGGCCGTTCATGGCGGGGACCTTCGCATGCCCCATTCCAAGGCCATGGGCAGCGGACTGTTTGAACTGCGGCCCACGGGGCCAGAGGGCATTGGGCTGGTGTTTTACTGCACGCAGGTGGGAAAAACCATTGTGGTGCCGCACTCATTTGTGAAGAAGACTCAAGAGACGCCTGACGCAGAGCTTCGTCTGGCCCGTCAACGACTAAAGGATGTGCAACATGGCTGAAACTGGTTACCAACCCGTACCGCACGATGCGGCATTCCGCAAAGCGCTGCTGAACAAGCCCGGCGTGAAGCAGTCGTTTGATGCGTTGGAAGAGGAATACACCGCGTTGCATGCCCTGTGGGATGCCCGCCAAGCGGCTGGTCTGACCCAAGCGGACGTGGCATCTCGCATGGGCACCACAGTGTCCGCCGTGTCACGGCTTGAATCGTCTTTGCGCAGCGAAAAGTATTCACCTTCGTTCGCCACCCTGCGCAAGTATGCGCAGGCTTGTGGCAAGAAGTTGGTCATTCAAATGGTGTGAAGTTGCTACACTTTTCGAAGCTCCTTGCGCTTATTGCACGGACGCTATAGGCCTATTTGGCACCGAGAATTCAAGTATGAATTGCGCGAGCCGTGATCGCTAACAAAGATCTGATTGAAAGGACTTGGAATGACCACTTCGCCTAAAGCGGTACGGTTTGATGAAGACACTTTGTGGGTCAGTCTCTCAGATGGTCGCACCATTGCGGCTCCTTTGGCATGGTTCCCCCGGTTACTGGATGCCGCACCTGAGCAGCGTGCGAAGGTAGAGCTCAGCAAAGGTGGGCTGCACTGGGATGCCCTGGATGAAGATATTTCCGTGGCGGGACTATTGGCCGGTCAACCCGATCTATCGCGGCGCGCAAACCACTTGCCTGTTTGAGTAGCTTTTTTTAGCTACATTTTTGTTAGCTGCTTGCCCATATTGGAAGGGGGCTCGGAGCACATTTGTCTGAAAATGTTCAGCCCTTGATCCAGAAAAAGGGGCCAGGCTCAACTTTCTCACTGCCAACGGCTGGATGGAATGGAAGGCCGCCAATGGCAAGACGCTCGATGAGTTGAAGCGGCAGGCCGTTGCTGCCGTTGGCTGAGCATTCGCTACGCTTTTCGTAGCTGCTTGCGTATATTCGACGTGGGATGGAGGCCGATTTGACGCAAAGGCCAGGGTCCAAGCTAAACTTCAACCCATGCGCCCCTCCCAAGCACTAAACCAACACCGCAATGCGGTCTGTCTCGCCGCAGCGCGCTATCGCGTGGCCAATCCGCGCGTAGTTGGTTCAGTTCTGCATGGGCATGACCAAGACGGCAGCGATCTCGATCTATTGGTGGACGCCCTTCCTGGAACCACGTTGTTCAATCTGGGTGGCCTGCAAGACGAGTTACAAGAGTTGCTGGGCGTATCGGTGGATGTGTTGACCCTTGATGACCTGCCACCCAAGTTCCGCGACATCGTCGCCCAAGAAGCCCGCCCCGTATGACCGTGAACAGGTTGCCGGACTATCTTGGTCACATGCGGCAAGCCATCACTGATGCGCAACCGCATTGCCC
>JAGODZ010000155.1 GCA_017997975.1 Rhodoferax sp. | reverse complement strand
TTTGCCCCACTGGTCAGCCATGATCGAGCTCATGATCCAAGGCCTGCAACCCAGGCCTCCATAAATTCAAAATGAGAATTGCTGTCGTCAAACGCTTGAGCTTGGGGCCTGCCATCGGTGATGAATGACGGCGCTTGGTTTACGACCTCCTTCCAGCGGTGCTAGGTGCAAAGGAGAACAATACGAAAATCACAAACCTGCGCACGGGCCTTCGGTTACGTGGATTGGATGGTGTTTTCATTGAGGGATCACCTTCCAGCCCCGCACGAGGTGCGGGTGCCTTGTGGCGAATTCGGGGTTGATTGCATTGTTTAAGTACGGTTTAAAACAAAGCTAGTTAAACAACTTTAAACAACTATTTTTTAAAATTCATAACTAAATCAACAACTTAGCATTGTTTAACTCGCATAAATAGTTTTGTATTCACCCCACTTCGCAAAATAAATGACCCCCCTCGCCCTCAAGTCTTACCAACAAGCGGCCTTTGACGCGCTGAAGCGTTTTGCCCACCTTGCCCAGATCAAGGGCCCAGCGCTGGCGTTTGGCGAGCAGGTCGGACGCCCGTACAACCCCGATCCGTTTGGCGAGACGCCTTGCGTGTGCCTGCGTATTCCCACGGGCGGGGGCAAGACGCTGATGGCAGGGCATGCCGTGGCGGTGCTGGCGCAGGCGTGGCGCGCCACAGATGTCAAAGACCGTGACGGGGTCGGCCTATCCGCCCAACTGGACGCACTATTTTTATGACCATGACACCCCACCACCTAGGCCGCATCGACTACCTGCCCACTTATGCCGCCATGCAGGCCTTCACGGCCGAGCGCACGTGGGAGACACCTGATGCGCTATGGATTTGCGAGCACCCTGCGGTTTACACGCAAGGGCTGGCGGGCAAATCGGAACATATTTTTAACCCGGGCGAGATTCCCGTGGTGCAAACCAATCGGGGGGGCCAAGTCACTTACCACGGACCGGGCCAAGTCATGGCCTACCCGATGGTGGATTTGAAGCGGGCGGGCTACTTCATCAAAGCGTATGTGTACCGCATTGAAGAAGCGGTGATTCGCACCTTGGCGCACTTTGGCGTGACCGGCCACCGCGTGACCGGGGCACCCGGCATTTATGTGCGGCTGGACGACCCGTTTTCGCACGCGCTGTTGCCGCAACGCCCCACCCAAGCCAATGTGGCCGGCGGCGCTGACCCTGACTTTTTTGGACTGGGCAAAATCGCGGCGCTGGGCATCAAGGTGAGTCGCAACTGCACTTACCACGGTGTCGCGCTGAACGTGGCCATGGACTTAGAACCCTACTCGCGCATCAACCCCTGTGGGTATTCCGGCCTGCAAACGGTGGACCTTTCTACAATCGGGGTCTCTGTGCCTTGGCAGGAGGCAGCCGAGGTCTTCGGCCAAACGCTATGCCGCCACCTGAGCCCCTAAGCACTTAGACGCACTTGAACCCCACACCGAGAATCCCATGAGCTCCTCAGACACCGTTCGCGACGCCCAGCCCCTTGAGAACTACGACCCCTCAGCCAAGCAAAAAGCGGCTGCCAAGCTGTCGCGCATTCCGGTCAAAGTGGTGCAGGGTGAGGTGCTGAAGAAGCCGGACTGGATTCGCGTCAAAGCCGGTTCGCCCTCCACCCGTTTTTACGAAATCAAAGAAACACTGCGCGCCAACAAACTGGTCACCGTGTGCGAGGAAGCCAGCTGCCCCAACATTGGCGAATGCTTTGGCAAAGGCACGGCCACCTTCATGATCATGGGCGACAAGTGCACCCGCCGCTGCCCGTTTTGCGATGTCGGCCATGGCCGCCCCGATCCGCTGGATGTGAACGAGCCCGACAACCTGGCCAAAACCATTGCCCAGCTCAAGCTCAACTATGTGGTGATCACCAGCGTGGACCGAGACGATTTGCGTGACGGCGGTGCGGGCCACTTTGTGGAGTGCATCCGCAAAACGCGCGAACTCTCGCCCAAAACGCAGATTGAAGTGCTGGTGCCGGACTTTCGGGGCCGTGACGACCGCGCCCTAGAAATCTTAAAAATGGCGCCACCGGACGTGATGAACCACAACCTAGAAACCATTCCCCGCCTGTACAAAGAAGCGCGGCCCGGTTCCGACTACCAGTTCTCCCTGAACCTGCTCAAAAAGTTCAAGGCCCTGTTCCCTGAGGTGCCGACCAAGAGCGGCCTGATGGTGGGCCTGGGCGAGACGGACGAAGAGATTCTGGAAGTCATGCGCGACATGCGTGCCCATGGCATCGAGATGCTGACCATTGGCCAGTACCTCGCGCCCACCAGCTCGCACCTGACCGTGAAACGCTATGTACACCCCGACACCTTCAAAATGTTCGAGGCTGAGGCCTACAAAATGGGCTTCAAACACGCCGCCGTGGGCGCCATGGTGCGCTCCAGCTACCACGCTGACAAACAAGCCGAGCATGCCCTGGGCACACCCGGCGCCTAAACCGCTTCCGATTCAATAGCACCCCGCGCAGGCAATACGCGGGTTGGAGCTCTTTTTGCCTGATAAAAACTTCCTGAACGCTGGTTTGTGGTTTCAACCGCAGTCGCTGCAACCCATGGTCAACGACGCCACCTGGGAGCGCGGGCTGATGCTGTACCGCGCCCAAAAAGTGGTGGCGCTCGACATTGAACCCGTGCGCCTGCACTGGCAGTTGCTGGGCGAGGTGCAGGGCACAGAACGCCTGCCTTACGAGGTGTCGGTGGAGATGGCGTTGATGCCCGACGGTGAGGTTGACTTTTGGGAAAGCGACTGCAGCTGTCCGGTGGGCAGCCAATGTAAACATGGCGTGGCGCTGATGTTAGAGGCCGCCGACCAGGGCTTAAAGCTGCTGGAAGAAAGCGGCATTGCCAGTGCGGTGAGCGACCTGCTGACCCCACCTAACGCCGAGCAACTGGAGGTGGCCCGTGCTGCGGCTTCAGCGCGCGCGCAAGTGGTCGCCCGCGAACAAGCCGAGGCCCAGCTGTTGCGCTGGTTGCAAGCCCTAGACAACGCCAGCGGCCAGCCCCTGCCTTCGCCTGCCAAAAGCGCGACGCGGGAGCGCGCTGACCAGTTTTTGTACCTGCTCAGCATCCTGGGCGCCCAAGGGCCCGCACCCCAACTGGAGATGGAAGCGGTCATCTCTTACACCAAGCTCACCGGCGGCTGGGCCAAGCCACGCAGCATCAAAACCGCACCCTACAAAGGCCAGCCGGTGTACGACCAAGCGCTGGACGCCGACCGCCAGGTGCTGCAACTCATGCGCGCCATGCCCGATGCGAGCCGCTTCAGCTACGCCTTCAGCTCATCGGCCACCCCCAGTGGGCAAGCCGGTTTGCTGGGCTTACAACAAGCTGCCAGCACCGGTCGTTTGTTTTTGGACGATGGCCACGGCGGCCCCGGCGACCCCATCCAATGGGGCCCACCCCAGCCCTTGAACTGGCAGTGGCAAGAGGTGCCCGCCCCCGCCGGCACCGAGCCCGGCTGGGTGCTCAAAGCCAAGCTCAATCACCCCAGCGCCAAGCTGTGCCTGAACCAGCCGCCGCTCTACTTAGATGCCGCCCAAGGGCTGGTCGGCCAAGCCACTGCCGAAGGATTGACGGCTGCGCAACTCGACGTGCTGGTGAAGTCCCCACCCCTCAAACCGTCGGCGCTTGAGAAACACCAAGCCAGCTTGGTTCAGCGCCTGGGCGCGCTGCCCCTGCCGCCGGTGCTGGAGGCGCTGCCCCACCTCAAAGGCATCACCCCCACCGCCTGCCTGCACATTGCGCCCGCCCCACCCGACAAAGTGCCGTTTCTGGGCCTGCTGCAAGCGCGCCTGCGCTTTGACTACGACGGCCACCGGGGTTGGTGGGCGGGCCAAGGCAACGCAGTGCTCGTCACCACGCCGCAGGGGCGCTGCTTGTTGGAGCGCGACGGCGAGGCCGAGTTGGCCGCCATCACCCAGCTGTTCGAGTTGGGCCTGCGCGCCCGTGAAGATGGTTTGTTTGGCATTCCATTAGAGGGCCAGCAACAAGACTGGCTGATCTGGGCGGACCACGGTTTTGACGTGCTGCGCAACGCGGGCTTTCGCGTCACCCTAGAAGACGCACTCACAGGCTGGATCACCCACGCCGAGAACATCGCCGTCAAGTTGGAACCCGAGGCGCAAGAGGAAGAAACCTCGCCCTGGTTCGAACTCTCCTTGGGCATGGAGATTGGCGGCCAGCGCCACAACATTCTGCCGCTGCTGCCCAGCCTGATTGCCGCAGCAGCTTCCAGCCCGCTGGACCCGGTGACCGGCTTGCCCAGCATGCCGCCCTACGTGTACTTGCCCTCCCCCGTGAGCGACGGCTTTGTGCGCCTGCCCACCGACGGCCTGAGGCCTTGGATGGCGGCGCTGCTGGACTTGGTGGGCGACCGGGACCATGACTTCAACGCCGAGAGCCTCAAACTCTCGCGCCTGGACGCTTTGCGCACCGGCGCCGCCTTGGGCGAAGGCGCGCAGTGGGAAGGTGCCCACGCTTTGAGCGCCATGGTGCAGCAACTCAGCGGGCGCGAAGAGTTGCCCGAAGTGCCGCCACCCGCCAACCTGCACGCCAGTCTGCGCCCTTACCAGCAACAAGGCCTGAACTGGTTGCAGTTTTTGAGTGCCCATGGCCTGGGTGGCATCTTGGCCGATGACATGGGCCTGGGCAAAACACTGCAAACACTGGCCCACATTCAGGTCGAGAAGAACGCCGGGCGCCTGACCCATCCGGCCCTCATCGTGGCCCCGGTCAGCCTCATGGGCAACTGGCGCAAGGAGGCCGAGCGCTTTTGCCCCGAGCTGCGCTGCGTGGTGCTGCACGGCAAAGACCGGCACGACGCCGCCAGCAGCATGGACGAGTACGACTTGGTCATTGCGCCCTACTCGCTGTTGCAGCGCGACCGCGACCGCTGGCTGGAAGCCCAGTGGCATTTGGTGGTGTTGGATGAGGCGCAAAACATCAAAAACGCCAGCACCAATGCCGCCCAAGTGGTGGGCCAATTGCAAACCCAACACCGCCTGTGCCTGTCCGGCACGCCGATGGAAAACCACTTGGGTGAAATCTGGAGCCTGTTTCACTTTCTGATGCCCGGCTTTCTGGGCAGCCAAGGCCGCTTCAACACCTTGTTTCGCCACCCCATTGAGCGCCAAGGCGACCCCGAGCGGCTGACCCAGTTGCGCGCCCGCATCACACCCTTCATGCTGCGCCGCACCAAAGCGTTGGTCGCCAAAGACCTGCCGCCCAAGGTCGAAACCATCATGCGCGTCGAACTCGCCGGCCAGCAAGCCGACCTGTACGAAACCATTCGTTTGGGCATGGAGAAAACCGTGCGCGAGGCGCTGAGCAGCAAGGGCTTGGCCAAGTCGCACATCACCATTCTGGATGCGCTGCTGAAGTTGCGCCAAGTGTGCTGCTCGCCCAAGTTGCTCAAACTTGACGCCGCGCAAAAGGTCAAGTCTTCGGCCAAGCTGGAGCAGCTCATGGAGATGCTGCCCGAGATGCTGGCCGAAGGTCGCAAGATTTTGCTGTTCAGCCAGTTCACCAGCATGCTGACGCTGATTGAGGCGGAACTGAAGCAACGCGGCATTCAATGGGTCAAGCTCACTGGCCAAAGCCAAGAGCGCGACGGCCTGATTGAGCAGTTCACCAGCGGGCAAGTGCCGCTGTTTCTCATCAGTCTGAAAGCCGGCGGCGTGGGCCTTAACCTGCCCCAAGCCGACACCGTGATTCACTTTGACCCCTGGTGGAACCCCGCAGCCGAGGCGCAGGCCACCGACCGCGCCCACCGCATTGGCCAAACGCAAAGTCTGTGGGTGGTCAAGCTGGTGGCGCAGGGCACGATTGAAGAGCGCATTTTGGCGCTGCAAGAGCGCAAAGCGGCATTGGGTGAGAGCATTTACAGCGGCGCCACGGGGCGCAAGCAACCGCTGTTCACCGAAGGTGATTTGGCAGAGTTGCTCAGACCGCTATCGGATTAAGAGCTACTCGCGCAGGCGGGACGTGGGCTAGAGGCACAAAAGACCATACAAAACCTCACATAAGCCCCATGTGTTAGCCCTTGGGTTACTGCTTCACCGCCTCCACCTGAACGACGATGCGCACGTTTTTTGGGAAACCCCAGTCCACGCCGTAGTTCATGCCGAAGGACGTGCGGTCGATGGTGGTCTCAAAGTCACCGCCACACACTTCGCGTTTCAGCATGGGGCTCTCGTAGCAGTTAAAGCCATTGGACTTGAACGTGACGGGCTGGGTTTTGCCCAACAGCGTCAACGTGCCCGTGACTTCAGAGACCTTGTCGCCATTGAAGCTGAACTTGTCCGAGACGAACTTGGCGGTGGGGAATTTGGCGGCGTCAAACAGGTCAGCGCTTTGCAGGTGCTTGTTAAAAGCAGTGGTGCCCGTGCTGATGGAGGTGACATCAACCGAAACTTCCACCTTGCCGGTTTTGGCGGCACGGTCAAACTGAACCGTGCCTTCTTTTTTGTCAAAACGGCCCCGGTTGGTGGAGGCACCCATGTGACCGATCTCAAACGTGGCAAAGGTGTGGGTGGGGTCGATCGCGTAGTCTGCAGCGTGAACTTGGGCGGTGCCAGCCAGCAGGGCAACGGCGGCGAAAGATAAGGCGGAAAGGCGCATGGAAAACTCCAGTAATGACAGTGAAAAGAGGAAGGAAAAAGTGAGAGCGCAAGCGCGAGAGGGACAGGCTACAGCTTGCCAACGCCGCTCAAGGCGAGTTTGAATTTGACTTGAACATCGTCGGCCACCATGCCGGTGTCGGCCCAATCGTTTTCGCCAATTTTGAAGCCCAGGCGTTTGATGGGGAAGGTGCCGGCGGCGGTCGTCACCGCACCCGCTTGCGTCATGGTGAGGGGGACGAGCACATCGCGCTGCACGCCTTTGATGCTGAGCTTGCCTGCCACTTCATATTTGCCGGGGCTCAGCACCTTGAATGACGAGGAGGCAAAGGTGGCCTGCGGAAACTTGGCGGTATTGAACCAGTCTGCCTTGGGCAGTTCGGCATCGGTCTCAGCGGAGCCGAGGGTGACGCTGGCAATGTCCACGGTGAAATTCACGGTGCTGGCCGTGGGTTTGGCGGGGTCGAAGCTGATCTGGCCCTCAAACTTTTTGAAACGCCCCTCCACAGGCACGCCCATTTGTTTGAACTCAAAGCGAATTTCACTTTGGGCAGGCAGGAGTTTTTGCTGTGCCGCAGCGGGCAAGGCCACCACGGTCAAGGCGGTGGCCAACAAAGGAAGAAGAAAAGCAGTCTTGTGCATGAGGAAATTCCTGATTAAGAAGCGGAGCGGGCGGGCAGCATGCGGTTGAGCAAGCCGTCTCGGTCGACAAAGTGGTGCTTGAGGGCGGCGGCGATGTGCAGTGCGGCCAGCAGTACCAACGCCCAAGCGGCGTAGCCATGAAGGGGTTTGATCAGATCGGCTATTTCTTTGTTTTTACTGAGCAGATCAGGCAGCGGCAACTGGCCAAACCAAACAATGGGAAACCCAGCCGCTGAGCTGTAGGCCCAGCCCAACAAGGGCACGGCAAAGAACAAGAGGTACAGCAGATGGTGCGTGGCATGGTGCGCCCGCGTTTGCCAGCTCGGCATGGCCCGCAGCACGCGCTCAGGCAAAGCCGGCGGGCGATGGGTCAAGCGCCACAGCAAGCGCAGAGCGGAGAGCGCCAAAATCGTCACGCCCGCCCATTTGTGCCAGTTGTACAACTTGAGGCGCCACGGGGAAAAAGGCAGGTCGGCCATGACCAAGCCGACTGCAAAAAGGCCCACAATGCCCAGCGCCAGCAGCCAGTGCAAAGCCATGGCCACAGGGCTGTAACGCCGCATGGCTTTGGCCGGAGAAGGAGGGGAACTGGGGCGCACGTCTTGCTTTCAGGGAATAAGGGGATCGGCTCTCGCCCATCGCAGATCAACAAGTTTAGAGACGCATGACTGCAAATTCGTTCACTTTGATTGCAGTCTAAGTTCAATTATTTTGAATTAAAACGGCTGTATTGAACAAACCAACGGGTAAAAGCGGCCCGATCGCCTGAGTCCGAAATGCAATCAAAA
>JAGODZ010000381.1 GCA_017997975.1 Rhodoferax sp. | reverse complement strand
TGCGCATGAAGCGTTCATCAAAACCCTGTTGCAAAATATTCGTCCGGTGGGCCAAAAAGCGCTCACGCCAGAGCCGCAGCGTGAGCGCGTAGTCTTGCCCAAAAGAAAATTCTTCGACCACTTGCAACCCCGCCGCCTGCGCCTGGCGGCGAAACTCAGCAGGGCAGGGCAGGCAGCCACCGGGGAAGATGTACTGTTGAATAAAGTCCGTCGAGCCCAAGTAGCGTTCAAACAAATGATCGTCGATGACGATGCTTTGAATGCAGGCACGCCCGCCGGGTTTGAGCAGTTTTTTGACGGCTTGAAAGTAGGTCGGCCAGTACTCGCGCCCCACCGCCTCAATCATTTCAATCGAACAAATCGCATCGAACGGGCCGTCATCAATGTCCCGGTAGTCCTGCAAACGCAAGTCGTGGGTGACCGCTGCGCCGCTGCTTGCCGGTGGAATGCCCAACTTGGCCATGCGGCGTTGGGCAAAGCTGAGTTGCTCGGTGGACAGCGTGACGCCTGCGACCGAGGCACCAAACTCGGTGGTTGCCATTTCGGCCAAGGCGCCCCAGCCGCAGCCAATTTCCAGCACACGGTCTCCCGCCTTCACCCCGGCTTGTCGCAGGGCGCGACGCACTTTGGCGTTTTGGGCGGTGACCAAATCCCCGTCGGTGCGGCCCTCAAACCAGGCAGACGAGTAGTTCATGGTGTCGTCTAGCCACAGTTGGTAAAAGGCGTTGCCCAAGTCGTAATGCGCGTGGATGTTTTTCTGGCTGTTGCTGCGGGTGTTGCGGTTCAGCAGGTGTTTGATGCGGTAAAACAACCGCCCCGCCCAACTGCCATAAATCGCCTCGTCAATGTGCACTCGGTTGGCGACAAACAGTTGCAACAAGTCGGTCAGGTGGCCGGTGCTCCAGTCACCGGCTATGTAGCTTTCCGCAAAGCCAATGTCGCCCGACTTGAGGGCCGCGCTGAACACCTGCCAGTTGTGCAGCGTGATGGTGGCCGCCGGGCCTTCGTGCTGACCAAAATGCTGCAACGAGCCGTCCGGCAACTGCACAGTGAGCGAGCCCACCTGAATGCGCTGCAGCAACTTCAAGCCGGTGCGCGCGGCAGTGGGCAGGTTGGCAGGCAAGCTGCGGGAGGATGGGGGGACCGTGGTGGTGTTCATAAAAATCCTTGAAGAGGATGAGAGGCGGCTGGGCGTTACCGGCTCACCCGGGTCGTGGGTGGCGTGGGCTTGCTGTGAAAACGCACCCGTTTGATCCACAAACGAAACGCCTGCCAGTGAATTCGGGCCATCACGGCAAGAGTGAGTGCGGGGTAGCCGGTGAGTGCGCGGCGCAGGGTGGCGGCGGTGACGGGCAGCAAAGTGCCGCTGACACTGGTTTGCAGCAGCGGGCCTTCCGCGTTGTCGTGGTCAATGCGCACCACCGTGCGGTCTTCGCCGCCATGCTGCGTGCGCAGAAACCGAAACCGGTAGTCACCGGTGACGGCGCAAAAGGGGGACACATGAAACACCTTGCTGGCGTGCAACTCTTGGCCGTAGTGCGGGGCGTCCAGCAAGTAGCAATGCCGCTCGCCAAAGGTGTTGTTCACCTCCACCACAATCGCGCGCAGGCTGCCATTGGGGCGGTGGCAGTACCAAAAGCTCACCGGGTTGAAGGTGTAGCCCAGCACGCGGGGGTAGCAGTGCAGCCAAATCTCGCCCGTGGCATCGGTGATGCCTTCGGCTTGCAGCAAGGCTTCGACCCAACCCAACGCGCCACCCTCAGCCACGCTGCGCCCATCGCCATGGTCGCGCTCATGAAAGCTGATCAAGCCACGCCGGTTCACGGCCAGCACCGGGTGGCCTTGTTCGAGCTGGCGCAGGGGCAGCATTAAAAAGAAGGTGGGGTAGGCAAACGCATGGTGGCGGGGTCGCAGTCGGGTGTGGCGCACTTGCCCAAACCCGATCAGGGGCCCGGCTTCAGCGTGTGCAGCAGCGGTCATGCCGCCTTCGCCCAAGGCGCACGAACTTCGATGAGCAATTGTTTTGCCACCGCCAAACCAGACTTGAGGCCATCTTCATGAAAACCGTAACCTGTCCACGCCCCACAAAACCAGGTGTGTTGCTGGCCTTGCAATGAGACCAGCGCCCGCTGAGCGCGCAGCGCAAGCAGGTCAAACACGGGGTGGTCGTAAAAGTACTCGCCCAGCACGTGCTGCTTTTCGATGGGGCGCACGGGGTTGAGTGACACCACCACCGCTTGGCTAAACGGCAGCGGCTGCAACTGATTGATCAAGTAGTGCAGGCACACGCGGGCAGATTCGTTTTCAGCTTGCGCTGCACGCTCGTAGTTCCACGCGGCCCACGCGCTGCGGCGGGTGGGCAGCACGGAAGCATCGGTGTGCAGCACGGCGTGGTTGGGCTGGTAGCGAATGGCGCCCAAAATTTCACGCTCTTGGGCTGAAGGATTGCCCAGCAGGGCCAGCGCTTGGTCTGAATGCGTGGCCAGCACCAAGCGGTCAAAGTGTTCGGTGCCCGCATCGGTGGTGATGCGCACGCCCG
>JAGODZ010000154.1 GCA_017997975.1 Rhodoferax sp. | reverse complement strand
GCCGACTGCGCGGGGCAAAGTGCGTCGCCCGCACCACCGCACCCGGCTTGATGCTGCCGCTGCCGCTGCCGCCGCCTGACGGCGTGCCCGTCGCACGCAACACGTTGTGAGTTGAGGGGTGAGCCAGAGCGTCACAGGCCTGTGCCCGTTAGACACCATCAAAGACACGTTGCGGCATGCCCAAGGCGGGATGCCCATTCAATCCGCTCCGTGGTGCCCCGATTTTTTGCAGGCAAGCTTCGTGAGGGAAAGGCCAGCTTTCCAGGCGACGAAGGCGCGTGTTGTCATGACGGTGCCACTTTCTTTGATGGGAATGGGGAGTGCGTCCGCAAGTCGACCCGCCTCAAAGGTCGAGCACGAGGTCGCCCTTGGGTCGGGCGCAGCAAATCAGTACCTGTCTCGCTCCGGGATCGTCGAGTGGGTCTTCAAAATAGCTGACTTCGCCTTCGACCAGGCCTGTCTTGCAGGTGCCGCACACGCCGGCGCGGCAGCTGAACTCGGGCGCCAGGCCGTGGCTTTCGGCAAACGACAGCAGCGACTCGGCAGCGTCCACCCAAGCGGCGCTGAGGCCGCTTTTGCGGAAGGTGACGGTGATCGCGCCGTCTGCGGCTGGCGCGGCACCAGCGCGTACGCTTTGGGCTGTGGCCGGCACCGGTGCCGGTTGAGCTGGCGCCGTGTCGGGCTCCAGCACCGTCGCCGGGCCGAAGAACTCGTAGGCAATGCGCTCCTTGGGCACGCCCAGACTGCGCACCAGCCGAAACACGGCTTGCATGAAGGGCGGTGGCCCGCACAGGTAGAACTCGTAGTCGTCAAGCGGCAGCCGCTGCTGCAATAGCTCGCGCGTGATCACGCCTTCAGCCTGGTGGCTCTTGGCTGCGCGGTCGGCCTCGGTCGGAAAGCGGTAGACCACATGCGCCGCTAAGCCGCTGCGTGAGGCCACCAGCGCACGCACCTCGTCGCCCATCGCATGCACATCGCCGTTGTCACAGGCGTGGATAAAGACGGTGCGGCGATCGCTTTGCTCAGCCAGCGCGTGCAGCATGGAGACCATGGGCGTTAGCCCTACGCCGCCCGAGAGCAGCACCACGGGACGAGCGCTCAGCCGGTCGAGGTAAAAATCGCCGCGAGGGCCATCAGCCGTGAGCACATCACCTGCTTCGATTTTGTCGTGCAAGTAACACGAGCCCAGGCCGTCAGGCAGGCCCGGTTGGGCCGCTGCTTCACGCTTGACCGAAATGCGGTAGCGCCCAGGATGGCCGGGCGCACACGACACGCTGTAGGTGCGCAGTACGTAGCCGCGCTCATTGTCGGCCGGGAACTTGAACACCAGAAACTGCCCGGCCTCGAAAGCGCGCCAGCCGCCCGGCTCGGCCGGCTCCAGGTGAAAGGAGGTGATGGTGCTGCTCTCGCGCACCTTGCCAATCACCTTCAGGGGACGAAAGCCCCCGGCTCCCGTGACAGCACTCATGTAGTTTCTGCCACGACTGACTGCGCGATCGGTTCACGCTCATCTTTGATCATTTGCGCCAACCGGCGGCGAAAGCGCAGTGGTCCGACGTCGATTTTGAGATCGATGTTGGGCGTGCGCTGTTCGGCGAAAGCCTTGTGAACAGCCTCCAGGATGGGGCGGTCTTCCTCGAAGGCACCGCGGACTGAGACGGCGAACTGACGCGAAATTTCAGCGTCATCGGCGGCGAAGTTGCGCATTTGAAACCAGTAGTACTTGGTGGTGTTCGCGTCGATGGGTGTCATGAAGTTGTAGCTGTCCATGATGAACACATCCTTGTGCAGCGGTTTGCCCTCGCCGCCCGAACCCGCGGGTGTGAAGATGGCCTTGATGAGCGCGTTGGAGGGGTAACGCACTTCATACTGCTGTTTGCGGTCGCAGCGGCCTTCGAACTTCAGGAAGGGTGCGTAAAACGGCGCGGGGTCCACATCGTTCATCCAGCGCCACACGGTCACACCGTTGTCGGCCACTGTGGTTTGCAGCGGCGTGTCTTCGCAGGCCGAGCTGGCGAACGAACTCTGGTGCACCCAAGCGACGTGGGTTGGGTCCAGCAGGTTGTCGGTCATGTACTGGTAGTTGCACTGCACGTTCATGCCATCGCCCTGGTTCAGGCCCCAAGTCGGGTCGCCCCAATGTTCAACGGCAAAAATCGTGCTCGGGTCGGCCAGCGCGGGCTCCCCCATCCAGATCCACAACAGGCCATAGCGCGCCTCCATCGGGTAAGAGCGCACTACCGCAGTGCTGGGGGGCCGGTCGGTGGCAGGTGCCTTGGTGCAAGTGCCAGAACAATCAAACATCATGCCGTGGTAGCCACACTCGATCTGGTCGCCTTGAATACGACCCATGGAAAGCGGCAGTTTGCGGTGCGGGCAAGCATCTTCTAGCGCAGCGACCTTGCCGTCGGTTTTGCGAAAGAGAACAATCTTCTCTTCTAGGATCCGAACCGCAACGGGTTTGTCCGTGACTTCTTTATCCCAGGCCGCGACGTACCACGCATTGCGCAAAAACATGATGAATTCCTCGTAGGTAGAAAAATATGCAATGTCTATACATTATCTTGTGATGAGGTTTCAAACAAGCGAATTACGCTACTTTCTTATTTAGAAAAGCTAAACTCATTGCCAACTTCCAGGACCGTCTGTCACCATGCGCTCATCTTCCGCACTTCCACCGCAGCAATTGCCGCCACTGCGTGCATTGCAAGCTTTTGAGGCCGTGGCGCGCAGCGGCAGTGTGATGGCTGCAGCCCAAGAGATGGGCGTTTCCCCTGGTGCGGTAAGTCAGCAAGTGCGCAAGCTCGAAGAGCTGCTGGACCTGCGCCTGTTCGAGCGGCGCGGCAAGGGCATGGAGTTATCCACCTGGGGTCAGCTCTACCATCAGGAACTGGGCACGGCATTTGATCTTTTACGCACAGCGCAACAAAGCCTTTGGCGGATGCGCACCGAAAGTGGGTTGACCGTGAGTTGCCTGTCCTCCGTGGCCAGCAAATGGCTGGGAACGTTGCTTTTCGAATGGCAGGCAATGCATTCGGCATCGCGGCTGCGGCTGGTCGGTGCCGAGAGCGAGCCCGACCTGAAGGGCGGTGAAACCGACTTCCGTATTTCTTACGGCGCGCAATCGCGCCACCATCTGCATCATGTTGAGTTGTTCACCGATTGGGTCGTCCCCGTCTGTGCGCCTGAGCTGCTCGCTGCGCACCCCGCGCAAACGCCTGAGCAGGTACTGGCGCTGCCGCTGATTGCCATTGACTGGGAAAGCGTGCATTTGCCGCCACCCGGTTGGTCTGACTGGGCGCGCAGCGTGGGCATGGATACCCGTGACGCGGGGAGCAAGCTGACCTTTTCACTGTCCAGTGCTGCCATCGATGCGGCATTGTCGGGCCGCGGGTTGGTGCTGGCACCCATGGGCATGATCACTGGTGATCTAGCGGAAGGCCGGCTGGTACTGCCCTTCGATCATCGATTGCAGTTGCCGCAGCCGTATTTTCTGGCCTGGGACCTGGCGGCGCTGAACAAGCCTTTCGGCCATGACTTTCGGAAATGGGTGCTGGCAGCGGGGCGGCGGCAAGCACAAATTTCATCGGGCGCCATTGCGCTGAGTCGACTCAAGTCGCGTGCGTCCAGTCGCTTGACCAACCCCTAGGAACTTGTGTTGTCTGCTTTGATGGGTGAAAAATGCGCGAGCAGTTCGTGGTCTTCGCCTGGGTAGACCAAGCGAACAAATGTCACCGGCATCTCGCCCGTCCAGGTGCGGCGCTGGATGATCAAACAGGGCGATCCCAGAGCCACTTTGAGCAAGGCAGCCATGTCCGCATCGGCGGCTCCCGCCCGGATGCGATGCTCTGCAGAGGTCCAAGGCACATGACTGACCAGCCAGGCGCCTGGTGGGTCATTTTGGAAGGTTTCTACCGCCGCCTGGGGCACCGCAGCGAGATTGATGAGCCGGTATTCCAGACAAAACGGGCGCTCGCCGGCGTAGTGCAGACTTTGCAATTCGATCACTGGTACGGCTGCTTTTAGTTCCAGCGCATCCATGTCGGCGCGCAGGCTACGGCGCTTTTTTCGATGGACCAGCTGATATCGATAGGGAAGTCCCAAACTGAGCACTTCGGCACGGATGTCCTGAATTTCCAACACCGCTGAACGCGAGTGCGGGCGCATCACAAAACTACCCGCCTTGCGCCGACGCTCAACGATGCCGGCCCGTGCCAGCTGCGTGAGCACCTTGTTGACGGTCATGCGCGAGCACTGGTAGGTGTCGGTCAGTTCGTGCTCGGACGGAATACGGTACCCAGGCGGCCATTCGCCGCTCAGGATGCGTTGTTCAATGTCGCTGAGGATGTGCTGATGCAGCGAGGACTTGACATTCAAAATCATGTCTCAAGCATAGCCGTACAGCAGGGCCGGTTCGTGAAGAGAAGCCTATTCATCGGAGGAAAGTTCTCCCTTTTTTCTAGGGATTACCCTGATATTAATGACATTCAAATCGCTTGCAAAGTTATTTTATTGTCTATACATTATTGGCACATCCTGAATTTTTTTCAGTGTCACTTTAGATTTTTAACCCTCTTTTGCGCAGATTTTTATGTCTACTCCCAACTTGCACAATTCAACTTCTGTCCCCGCCTCCGGCCCCACCGAGTTGATGCTCACCCCCGGTGCGGTGGACCTTGCCATGCTGCGCCAAATTCAGGCCGGCGGCGTGCACTTGTCGCTTGATCCTTCGGTGCGCGCTGGCATGGCGCGCTCGCAGGCGGCGGTCCAGCACATTGTGGACAGCGACGACGTGGTTTACGGCATCAACACGGGCTTTGGCAAGCTGGCCAGCACCCGCATTCCCGGCCACCAGCTGGCTGAATTGCAGCGCAACTTGGTGCTGTCCCACAGCGTGGGCACGGGCGAGCCGCTGGCGGCACCGGTGGTGCGCTTGGTGTTGGCCACCAAAGCGGTGAGCCTGGCGCGTGGTCACTCCGGCGTGCGCCCCGCACTGGTGGATGCGCTGCTGGCCTTGTTCAACGCGGGGCTGATGCCCTGCATTCCGGCCAAAGGCTCAGTGGGTGCCTCCGGTGACTTGGCACCCCTGGCCCACATGGCCTGCGTGCTGATTGGCGAAGGACAGGCCACCACCGCGCAAGGCGAGGTCATCAGCGGGGTGGAAGCGATGCGCCGTATTGGGCTGGAGCCGTTTGTGCTCGGCCCCAAAGAAGGCTTGGCGCTGCTGAACGGCACCCAAGTGTCCACGGCACTGGCGCTGGTGGGCTTGTTTGGTGCGGAGGATGTGTTTGCCTCGGCGCTGATGTCGGGGGCCTTGTCGCTGGAAGCGATTCAAGGCTCGATCAAACCGTTTGACGAGCGCATTCACATCGCCCGCGGTCAGCCCGGCCAAATTGCCGTGGCCGCCGCCGTGCGCGCGTTGATGCAGGGCAGCGACATCGTTCCCTCTCACCCCGATTGCGGGCGTGTGCAAGACCCGTATTCGCTGCGCTGCATTCCACAGGTCATGGGCGCTTGCTTGGACAACCTGACGCATGCCTCCAAAGTGCTGCGCATTGAGGCCAATGCCGCCTCTGACAATCCGCTGGTGTTCACCGACACCGGCGAAGTCATCTCCGGGGGCAACTTCCACGCCGAACCCGTGGCCTTTGCCGCCGACATCATTGCTCTGGCCATAAGCGAAATTGGTGCCATTTCTGAGCGGCGCATTGCCATGCTGTTGGACAGTGGCATTTCCGATTTGCCGCCGTTCTTGGTGCATGACGGTGGTCTCAACTCGGGCTTCATGATCGCGCAGGTCACCGCTGCGGCACTCGCCTCAGAGAACAAGTCACTGGCCCACCCTGCCAGTGTGGACAGCCTGCCCACCTCCGCCAACCAAGAAGACCATGTGTCAATGGCCACCTTTGCCGCACGCCGCTTGGGTGAAATGGTCAACAACACCGCGGTGGTGGTGGGCATTGAGGCCATGGCTGCAGCCCAAGGCATCGAGTTGAAGCGGGGCCTCAAAAGCTCTCCGCTGGTCGAGGCCGAGTTTGCCAAGTTGCGCACCGTGGTTGCTTACTTGGACCGTGACCGCTACTTGGCCCCTGATATTGAGGCCGTGCGCTTGTGGGCCTTGGCTGCTGATTTGCCTGACGTGCTGCTGGCTATGTTGCCCAGCCGCGCCTGAACCGTTTCCCCTCTTTTTTCATTGGAATATTTGCCATGAACGCCCCCGAGAAATTCACCCCCGTTGACCCCCGCTTTGACGCCAGCCGCGAAATCCGCGCCCCGCGCGGCAGCACCTTGAATTGCAAGAGCTGGCTGACCGAGGCGGCTTACCGCATGCTGCAAAACAACCTCGACCCCGAGGTGGCCGAAGACCCCAAAAACCTCGTGGTGTACGGCGGCATTGGCCGCGCCGCGCGCAACTGGGAATGCTTTGACCAAATTTTGGCCTCGCTCAAAGACTTGAACGACGACGAAACCCTGTTGGTGCAAAGCGGCAAGCCCGTGGGCGTGTTCAAAACCCACACCAACGCGCCACGCGTGCTGATTGCCAACTCCAACCTGGTGCCCCAGTGGGCGAACTGGGAGCACTTCCACGAGCTCGACCGCAAGGGCTTGTTCATGTATGGCCAGATGACCGCTGGCAGCTGGATCTACATTGGCAGCCAAGGCATTGTGCAAGGCACGTTTGAAACCTTTGTTGAAGCGGGCAAGCAGCACTACAACAACGACTGGGCGGGCCGCTGGATTTTGACCGCCGGACTGGGTGGCATGGGCGGCGCACAGCCCTTGGCCGCCACGCTGGCGGGTGCCGTGTCGCTGAACATTGAGTGCCAACAGTCAAGCATCGACTTTCGCCTGCGCACCCGCTATGTGGACAAGCAGGCCAAGGACATTGACGAGGCGCTGGCCCTCATCGCCCACCACTGCGCCCGCAAAGAAGCGGTCTCCATCGCCCTGCTGGGCAACGCCGCCGATGTGCTGCCCGAGTTGGTCAAGCGTGCCCAAGCCGGTGCCATTCGCCCCGACATGGTGACCGACCAGACCTCCGCGCACGACCTGATCAACGGCTACCTTCCGGCAGGTTGGAGCCTTGACCAATGGAAAGCCGCGCAAAAAGACCCAGCCCAGCACGCCGCACTCACCGCCGCTGCTGCCCAAAGCTGCGCCGTGCACGTGCAGGCCATGTTGGACTTTCAGGCCATGGGCATTCCGACGGTGGACTACGGCAACAACATCCGCCAAGTGGCCAAAGACGCCGGCCTGAAGAATGCCTTCGACTTTCCCGGTTTTGTGCCCGCCTACATTCGCCCCATGTTCTGCGAAGGCAAGGGCCCGTTTCGCTGGGTCGCCTTGTCAGGCGACCCCGAAGACATCTTCAAGACCGATGCCAAGATCAAGGAACTGTTTCCTGACAACCACCACACCCACCGCTGGCTGGACATGGCGCGCGAACGCATCGCCTTTCAGGGCTTGCCTGCGCGCATCTGCTGGCTGGGCTTGGGTGAGCGCCACATTGCCGGACTGGCCTTCAACGAGATGGTGAAGAACGGCGAACTCAAAGCCCCCATCGTGATTGGCCGCGACCACCTCGACACCGGGTCGGTGGCCAGCCCCAACCGCGAGACCGAGTCCATGAAAGACGGCACCGACGCCGTGTCTGACTGGCCGCTGCTCAATGCCTTGCTCAACACCGCCGGGGGTGCCACCTGGGTCAGCTTGCACCACGGCGGTGGCGTGGGCATGGGCTACTCGCAGCACTCGGGCATGGTCATCGTGGCCGACGGCACCGACGCTGCTGCCGAGCGGCTGGCCCGTGTGCTGGTGAACGACTGCGGTAGTGGCGTCATGCGCCATGCCGATGCAGGCTACGACAATGCGATTGCAACCGCCAAAAAGCAGGGCTTGAACCTGCCCATGGTGAAGTAAACACAACAAAGGCCACACCCCCATGAACGCACCCGATTTGCAACACCGTTTGAATGAGCGCCTCCGTGAGCGCCTGAGCGATCAGGACGTCGCCGATTTTCAGCGCGATGGCGTAGTCTGCATCCGCCAGCTCCTGAGTCCTGACGAAGTGGCGCTGTTGCGTGATGGCATCGACGCCAACTTGGCCACGC
>JAGODZ010000153.1 GCA_017997975.1 Rhodoferax sp. | reverse complement strand
CGTCTCGGCCCAGCCCATACAGGCATTAGGAATGCTTTCGGTGGGTTTACTCGATAGCCGCTCGGCCAGCAGCACTGCGCGCGCGTTCAGGCGCTGGTCGCCCAGCTCTAAGGTCTTGAATTCGTCTCGTGCCCAGCTCATGAATGGTCTGCTTGGTTATGAAAAACCCCTATTGGAGCGCATGGGGGAAGTTGTGTGTAATGGGATGGTGTCAACCCCCAGAAAAAGGCTCGTATCAGGCGTGCCTTCTTCCCCCATCCGAAGCTTATTCTGCTCAAGTTGAAACAGAGGACGAAGCAGCAACAAGTTGCGAAGTTGCTTGGATAAGTCGAGTAGCCCGCTTTTTGGCGGGTCTAATGTTCGAGGTTCCTGTGAGGGATTGGGTTGTGACAGCATTTCGAGATTTTTATACGTTAAATAATTATACGAATAATAATTAGATGAGTCTAATTATTAGGCTAATTTACAATGTGGGGTATGACATCTAAAAAGACGGTTTCTGAACCGCAAAAATCGCCCTCTCGTTGGGGCCCCGAACGCAGGCTTGAATTCATCGACTTCAGGCTTCGGTGGGATGGCCGGTTGAACCGTGCCGACCTGGTCGCCTTCTTTGGTATCTCCGTGCCACAGGCATCTTTGGATATAGCTAAATACTTGGAGTTCGCCCCAAACAATCTTGTTTACGACCGCAGCGCTCGGGTTTACCTTGCAACTTCCAAATTCGAGCCGGTGTATGACACGAGTAGTCCTTCGCGGCTCTTGAACGAGCTATTGGCGCACACAGCAGGGGTCATCGGTGGGGAGTTAAGTTTTATTGGGTGGCGCCCGCCTGTAGGATTGGTGCCAACCCCAGGCCGAACGCTGGACGCTTCGACTTTGGTCGTGCTGCTCAACGCGGTACGCGAGGGGCTTAGCGTCCAAATGGACTACCAATCTATGTCCTCAGAAACGCCTGAGGCTCGCATTTTGAGCCCGCATGCTTTTGCTTTCAATGGTTTTCGATGGCACATAAGGGCCTTCTGCCACAAGAACCAGAGCTTCAGAGACTTTGTAATCGCAAGGATGTCGAAGGTTGCGCTCGTCGGCCACGACGGTGTGGGTGCCGCGCTCGACACGGAGTGGCATACCGACGTCACGCTGGTGCTAGGCCCGCATCCGGGGCTTTCCAAGCCCAGTCAACGTGCGGTGGAGCTTGACTACGGCATGACGAAAGGGGAGGTAACCTTGACCTGCCGAAAAGCGCTTCTCTTTTACGTCCTCAGGCACCTTCGCCTAATTGACGGCGACAGCGTTACCCCGGAGCAACAACAAATTGTGCTGAAAAACAGGGTGGACTTGAGTTTTCTTGACAACAAGAAAGCGAAGCGCAATGGTTGAAATATGCGTAATCAACATCAAATATGCGCATAACAAAGATCTTTAGATCGGGGTGGATCGCCCGTTCATTTCAGCAGTATTTCCCTCTAAATTGCAATCGGAATCAGTGACTTACTCACCAGTTAGTGACATAGGAGTCAGAAGAATGCCTTGATCAGGGTGGGATCATTGGCCATATCTTGCAGCTGGTGTCCACCCTGCATTGCAGGTTTTCTCCGGCCTTCAGCGGTGCGCTCGGCACAGACCCAGACGAGTTCCTCTTGATTGAGATATGCCGCATAGCTAGGTAGTAAGTGAAGCGGCAGTTTTGCGTTGGTGCTGGCCACATACTCTTTGGCAACTCAACAAATAACCCATCATCAAACATTTGTCACGGCGCAGAACTTTAATGTCTGCCATCAAGGGGCTGCGGCTCGCACCGTCGCGCCTCACTGCGCGCTGCGCACCGCCCGGCCATTGGCGGGTTGCACCGGGCGGGCATTGTTGGGGAAGAGCTGAGAAAACAGCTTGATCTGCTCCCGGGCGACCGGGGTGGCTTGCTTCAATACCATCCACAACACGCCTTCAGTGCAGGGGGGCGTGGTGAGCGAGCCCATGAATTGGTAGTAGCGCTGGTCGGTGGGCAGCAACTCGTTCAAATTCAGCAAGTCCACCGGCATGCGAACCGAGTCGCCCGTGTCCAGTGGCATGTAAGTCCACACCTTGTTGATCAGCGGGTTGATCTCGCCTGGGTCCAACAGCACCGCGACCACGGCCAATTGGCCCGAGGTGCTTTTGTGCACCAAATGCGCCACCATGGCCGAGCCGCGTGCGTTCACACGCTCCTCGGACGGGTGATGAAAATGGAACTGCAACAGCTTGAATTCGGTGCCCCGCACGGTCAACCAGTTGTCGCCCTGGACATCAACCTGAATGGTGTGGCCGTTGTTGACCACCGTGCCATTGCTGGGCTGGTAATGAAATTGCAGCGGCTCGGCCGGTCCTTTGAGCGTCATGGCCTCGTCAATGTTGATGGGAGACTGACGATCACCCGTGGCGCATGTGCCAAAGTCGGGGTTGATTTGTGACCACGCCTGCGGGCCGGTTTCGCCCGCGTAGCTCCAATGTGGCTGGCCGCCATGCAGCGCGTTCTGGGGTGCGTTCTCGGTCGCTGGCAGGCCACTGCCCGTCAGCTCAGCTGCTTTGGCCCGAATATATTGTCGGCTGGCTTTGGGGTCCGTTGTTTTCTGGGATTCGGCGCGTTGTCTGGGTGTGTTCGACGCCGCTGCGTCGTTTGAGTGCGTGGAGACGGGTTTGCCATTCACGACCAGCGTCAGGCGCTTCTTGGTCAAGGCACCACCGTCCAGCGCTTCTTTCACCTGCTCCGCCATCGCTTTGCCGACCGACTTGCCGTCGTCGTTGGCCAAGGCGACCGTTGGAGCTGCCAGGCAGAGGGTCAGCAGCAGGGTGGTCAGGCGATTTTTCTGGGTGGCGCAGTGGCCAATGGGTGGGGTCATGTGAGGCGGCTCCGTGGCAGGCGTGGAATTCAGAGTATCCGAGAAAAGACATCGCGACTATGTGTTGATATCGGCATCCGTGTGCACCTTCTTGAGAGGCGAGTGGCCGCGCGCGCTATAGTCAGCCTCCACTTTGACGCACCCCGCCGTGAGCATCCAAACCGACGATTTTGCCCCCGCCCCTGCCAAGCGCATGGTGTCCGCTATTCCCTCCTCGCCGAGCGAGGAGGCGATTGAGCGCGCCTTGCGGCCCAAACTCATGGCCGAGTACGTGGGCCAAGCCAAGGTGCGCGAGCAGCTGGAGATTTTCATCAGTGCCGCCCGAATGCGCGAAGAAGCACTCGACCATGTGCTGCTGTTTGGTCCGCCGGGCTTGGGTAAAACCACGCTGTCGCACATCATTGCGCAAGAATTGGGGGTTAACTTACGGCAAACCAGCGGCCCAGTGCTGGAAAAACCCAAGGATTTGGCCGCCCTTTTGACCAACTTGGAAAAGAACGACGTTCTTTTCATTGACGAAATTCACCGCCTGAGCCCGGTGGTGGAGGAAATTTTGTACCCCGCGCTGGAGGACTACAAGATTGACATCATGATTGGCGAGGGCCCGGCGGCCCGGTCCATCAAGCTCGATTTGCAGCCCTTTACCTTGGTCGGAGCCACCACCCGCGCGGGCATGTTGACCAACCCGCTGCGAGACCGGTTTGGCATCGTGGCGCGGCTGGAGTTTTACACGCCGCAAGAGTTGGCTTTGATCGTGCGCCGCAGCGCGGGCTTGCTCAAGGTGCCAACCGACGAGCAAGGTGGTTTCGAGATTGCCCGGCGCGCCCGGGGCACCCCGCGCATTGCCAACCGCTTGCTGCGCCGCGTGCGCGACTATGCCGATGTGAAGGGTGCGGGGGAAATCACGCTGGACATTGCCAACCGGGCGCTGGCCATGTTGGATGTGGACCCGCAGGGCTTCGATTTGATGGACCGCAAGTTGCTGGAGGCGGTGATTCACCGTTTTGACGGCGGCCCCGTCGGCTTGGACAACATTGCCGCCAGCATTGGCGAAGAGCGCGAAACCATTGAGGACGTGATTGAGCCCTATCTCATTCAGCAAGGTTACCTGCAGCGCACACCCCGCGGACGCATTGCCACGCTCGCCGCCTACCGCCATTTGGGGGTGACGCCGCCCCAGAGGCCGGGCGGCGATCTGTCCGAGGGCACCTCTTCATGACAGTGCTGCAGCCATGCAAGGTGTGGCGCTGCGTGACGACCCATCATTTTGAAAGAACACCATGGCTTTGAACCACTGTTTTCGCCAGACCTTGGGTGCGTTGGGGTTGGCGCTACTGGCGGCCTGCGTCAACGCGCAGACCCCCAATTCGGCGCCTATTCCCCTACAAGCGACCACCTTGGCGGGTGAGCGATTTGAATTGAGTGCCCTCAAAGGCAAGGTGGTGATGTTGTTCTATTGGTCCACCGAATGTGCCGTGTGTCGCTCACATTTGCCTGAATTGAGAGCCAATTTGGCAGGCTGGAAAGGCAAACCCTTTGAGTTGGTCACCGTGAATGTGGACAAAAACCAGGCGGAGTGGCGAGCCTACGAGAAGATCGTGGCGCAAACCAGTGCGGTGCGCCCGACGGCCGTGTGGCAGGGTGACCTGATGCTTGCCAAATTGCCAGTCACGGTGGTGCTGGATATGCAAGGGCGCGAGGTGGCCCATCATGAAGGTCGCATCGCCCCCGAGGCTTGGGACGATGTGGCAGCTTGGTTGCCTTGATCACGCATCGAACGCGTTGTCGTGGTGGAGTGGGTCAAGGAGGTCGCGCGGTGTCGTGAAGGGGCTCAGTGGCTGCTATCGGCAAGGCCTTGTACCAAGTGATCCAGTAAAAACCGCACTTTGGGTGACAAGTGGCGGTTGTTCGGATAGACCGCCCAGATGCCCTCTTCGGGCTGCTGGTACTGGGTCAACAGCGCAATCAGCTGCCCCGACTCCAGATGCGGCTGCACGTAATAGTCTGGGAGTTGCACGATGCCGACGCCCTTCAGGGCCGCGTCGAGCAATGCCCAACCGCTGCCGCAGCGCAGGTTGCCTTTGATCCTCAGGCTTCTGTTCGTGTTGTTGTCTTGGAAGCGCCAATGGTCTTGGCTGCCCTGCAAACAATTGTGTCTTTCCAACTCCGACAAGGAATGTGGGGTGCCCCGTCGTGCCAAGTAAAGCGGTGAAGCACAGACGTATGGCGTTCGCGAGGCCAGCCGCCGGGCCATCAAGCTGGAACTCTCCAGCGCGCCCATGCGCACCGCCAAGTCATACCCTTCAGCGACCAAGTCCAGTGTCCGGTTCGTGAGGTTGAGTTCGACCTCCAGCTCCGGGTAACGCAGCACAAAGTCGTTGACCAAGGGCGCAATTGTTTTTTCGCCATAGATCACCGGGGCGGTAATTTTCAGCTTGCCGCGTGGCGCCGACTGCAAGTTGGTGATCGCGCGCTCGGCGTCTTCCAAGGCGTCCAGCACCTGCCGGCAATGCTGGAAGTAGATCTGCCCCGTTTCTGTCACGGAGACCTTGCGTGTGGTCCGGTGGAACAACTGGGTGGCCAGCCGGGCCTCCAAGGCGCTGACCTGGCGGCTGACTTGGGCCGTCGAGATGCCCAGCCGTTTGGCCGCCTGCGTGAAACTCTCGGTCTCTGCGACCGCCACGAACTCCGTGACCCCTTCCCATGCAAACATCGTTCCTCCTTGTGCGCAATAACATGGCGGTTTGGGCGCAGCAGATTGGAACGGTGCCCCCTTGATTCATCTCCATTGTTACTCAGGAGAAAAAGTGTTTTGACAACGGCATAGATTATCAATTTTTTCGTTGTGAATAGAATTCACGCATCCGTCCAGACGGACTGGTTTTTGCTGGCAACGCATGCCCCAGTCCATGCAACTTCACAACGTCTTGCCACCCACCAAGGAAATTTATGACTCAAATGATCAAATCCAGGGCCGCCATTGCATGGGGCCCCAAGCAGCCCCTGTCCATTGAAGAAGTGGACGTGATGCCACCCCAAGCGGGCGAAGTGCGGGTTCGCATCATTGCCACCGGTGTTTGCCACACTGATGCCTTCACGCTGTCGGGCGATGATCCGGAAGGTATATTTCCGGTCATCCTCGGTCACGAGGGGGGCGGCATTGTGGAGTCGGTCGGCGAAGGCGTCACCAGCGTGCAGGTGGGCGACCATGTGATTCCGCTGTACACGCCGGAGTGTGGCGAATGCAAGTTCTGCAAATCAGGCAAGACCAACCTGTGCCAAAAAATCCGTGAGACGCAGGGCAAGGGCCTGATGCCGGACGGCACCACACGCTTCTTCAAAGACGGCCAGCCCATCTTCCATTACATGGGTTGCTCCACCTTCTCCGAGTACACGGTGCTGCCCGAGATATCGCTGGCCAAGGTCAACAAGGAAGCCCCGCTTGAAGAAGTCTGCCTGCTCGGTTGTGGTGTGACCACCGGCATGGGCGCCGTGATGAACACCGCCAAGGTCGAAGAAGGCGCGACGGTCGCCATCTTTGGCATCGGCGGCATCGGGCTGGCGGCGATCATCGGCGCGACCATGGCCCGGGCCAGTCGCATCATCGCGATTGATATCAACGAAAGCAAGTTCGAGCTGGCGCGCCAGCTGGGCGCGACCGATTGCATCAACCCGAAAAACTTCGACAAGCCGATCCAAGAGGTCATTGTCGAGATGACGGGCGGCGGCGTGGACTACTCATTCGAGTGCATTGGCAACGTCAACGTGATGCGCTCGGCGCTGGAGTGTTGCCACAAGGGTTGGGGAGAGTCGATCATCATTGGTGTGGCGGGTGCCGGCCAAGAGATCTCGACCCGTCCGTTCCAGTTGGTGACCGGGCGCGTGTGGCGCGGCTCCGCCTTTGGCGGTGTCAAGGGCCGCTCAGAACTGCCCGGCATCGTCGATCGGTACATGCAAGGCGAGTTCAAGCTCAACGATTTCATCTCTTTCACCATGGGATTGGACCGCATCAACGAAGCCTTTGACCTGATGCATGCGGGCAAGAGCATCCGCACCGTGATCCACTTCGACAAGTAAACCGGCTCAGTCACCCGCACGCGGGTGGCTGCGCTGCTGACTAGGACCATCTCATGACGATAGAAAACTTGAGCTGCAACCGCAGTTTTGGCGGCTGGAACAAGCAATACCGGCACGCGTCGAGCAGTCTGCATTGCGACATGCGTTTTGCCATCTACCTGCCGCCCCAGGCCTCCAATGGGCAAAAGGTACCGGTGTTGTACTGGTTGTCGGGCCTGACGTGCACCGATGAGAACTTCATGCACAAGGCCGGTGCCCAACGCATCGCCGCCGAATTGGGCATCGCCATCGTGGCCCCGGACACCAGCCCACGGGGCGACGCGGTGGCAGATGCCGATGGCTATGACATCGGCAAAGGCGCTGGTTTTTATGTGAATGCCACGCAAAGCCCGTGGAGCGAGCACTACCACATGTACGACTACGTGCTGCACGAGTTGCCGGCGCTGATCGAGGCCACGTTTCCGGTCAGCGACCTGCGCTCGATTGCCGGCCACTCCATGGGTGGCCATGGCGCGCTGGTGTTGGCGCTGCGCAACCCGGCGCGTTTCAAGTCGGTGTCAGCCTTCAGCCCGATCTGCAACCCGGTCCATAGTCCATGGGGCAAGAAGGCGCTGGCCGCGTATTTGGGCAAAAACACCGACAGCTGGGCCGATTACGACGCCAGCCTGTTGATGCGCCGCACCAGCCAGTTCGTACCGGCTTTGGTCGATCAGGGTGAGGCGGATGAGTTTCTACAGGAACAACTCAAGCCGGATGCCTTGGTCGCTGCGGCCAAAGTCAGTGGGTACCCGCTGGCGCTCAACCGCCATGAGGGCTACGACCACAGTTACTTCTTCATCGCCAGCTTCATTGAGCAGCACCTGCGGTTTCATGCCAAACATCTGGGTGCGTAGCGTTCAGATGCCTTGCGGGAGTGGCTCATTTTTCTCTCACGGGTTTTTCTTCAGCGACGCATTTTGGGTCGATTGCCAAGGATTGTTGAAGGAAAAATAGCATCTAGATGCAGTTCATGGGACAGCCGACAGGCTGAGTGACCGGACCCTTCAAGGAGGAGGTTCGATGAACCTGACTTGAAGGGTCAGGAGCCAGTCCCGAGAGGGCTTCGCCGCGCGTTGTGAACGATCAAGCACTGTGCCAAGTAGTAGCTGGACAAAATCCAGAGC
>JAGODZ010000152.1 GCA_017997975.1 Rhodoferax sp. | reverse complement strand
GGCGCGAGCAGCTGGAGTCGATGCTGTCGTACCCCGAGGACTCGGCGGGCGGCCTGATGGACGCGAACCCGATTGAGGTGCGCGCTAACGTGAAAGTGGGCACGGTGTTGCGCTATTTGCGTTTGCTTGAAAAATTACCAACCCACACCGACATGCTGATGGTGGTGGACCGGGCGGGCCGCTACCAGGGTGCGCTTCGCTTGAGCGTTCTGGTGACTGCGGACTTGAATCTGCGGGTGGCCGACCTGATGAGCACGGACATTGCGGGCATTTCGGTGCACACCCGCACGGTGGAAGTGGCCCGGCTGTTTCAAGATCTTGACCTGTTGTCGGCTCCGGTGGTGGACGACCAGCACCTGCTGATTGGTCGCATCACGGTGGACGACGTGATTGACTTGATTCGCGATGACTCCGACCGCGCCCTGATGCAGATGGCGGGTTTGGACGATGAGGCCGACATGTTTGCGCCGGTAATGGTCAGTTCACGGCGGCGGGCGCTGTGGCTGGGCATCAATTTACTCACTGCATTTTTGGCCGCTTGGGTGATTGGCCGGTTCGAGGCCACGCTGGAGCAAATTGTGGCGCTGGCGGTGTTGATGCCCATTGTGGCCAGCATGGGCGGTGTGGCCGGCAGCCAAACTCTGACGCTGGTGATTCGAGGGCTGGCGTTGGGGCAGATTCAAAAAGGCAACTTGCGTACCTTGCTGAACCGCGAGGTGGGTATTTCGCTGTTGAACGGCTTGCTGTGGGCGGTGGTGGTGGCGCTGATTGCCGTGGCTTGGTTTGGCGACTGGGCTATTGGCGGCATTTTGGGCGTGGCCATTTTGATCAACTTGCTGAGCGCGGCCTTGGCCGGCCTGGCCATTCCGCTGGTGCTGGACCGCATGGGCATTGACCCGGCGCTGGCCGGCAATGTGATTCTGACCACTGTGACCGATGTCATCGGTTTTTCTGCCTTTCTGGGCTTGGCCACCCTGCTGCTGGTGAAATAAGCGGCCACGCCCGCTCCTCTGCCTTGCCCCACAACCCGATCTATTGCCATGTCTCTGATGTTCATTGCCTCTAAATTGTTGTCCTTTGCGACCCAGCCGCTGGCGTGGGTGGGGCTCTTGTTATTGATGGGGCTGCTGTGGATGCGTTTTAACCCCACGTGGGGCCGAGGCCTGAGTGGGCTGGCGCTGCTGGTGCTGTTGCTGCAAGGGTGGCAGGTGCCGCCCGAGACGCTGTTGCGCACGCTGGAATCGCAGTACCCACCGCTGCCAGACACCACCGATTTGTCGGCTTACGCCGGCGTGGTGGTGCTGGGCGGTGCGCTGGAACCCGCCTATGTGATGCGCGGCAACGACCAGCCTGCCCTGAACGATGCCGCAGAGCGCATGACGGCCCCGGTGGCTTTGTTGAAGCGCCACCCGAATTTAAAACTGCTGTTCACCGGCGGCAGCGGGGAATTACTGGGCACCCCCCTGACCGAAGCGGCGCGTGCCAAGGTGTTTTTTGACAGCATGGGCGTGCCTGCCCACCGCGTGCTGTACGAGTCGGCCTCCACCAACACCTATGACAACGCGGTGCTCAGCGCAGTGCTGCCCGGTGTCAACCCCACGCAGCCTTGGTTGCTGTTGACGACTGCCGCCCACATGCCACGCGCCATGGCCACGTTTCGACAGGCCGGCTGGAACGTGACCGCCTACCCGGTGGATTACCGGGCGGGCCGCGCCACGCCGTGGACAGAATATTCCCTGCAAGGGGGTGCACAGCGCTGGCAGCAGGGCTTGCATGAGTGGGTTGGCTTGCGCGTGTACCGAGCCACCGGGCAGGCGGACACGTTGACCCCTTGAGAGCGCCTCAGACCGTGGGCCATGGCCATGGCGATAGCCCGTGGCTTTACATGTCTTCACAGGCGTGACACCTCAGCGTCATTTGAGTTTTGCACAATAGGGGAATGCGCTTGCCCCGAAAATCAGTCGAAATGACGCCCTCTGCCCTGCCCGCTCCCTCACTGAATCCATTGAATCGCCCGGCGTGGCGCTTGCCTTCGCTTTGGCTGCTGCCTTGGGTGGTGAGCGGTTGCGCCAGCGTGCTGCCAACGGCTTCGCCCGCGCCTGCGTTGACGCTGCCCACGCACTGGTCGGCCACGCTGCCGGGGGGAGATGCCGCCCCAGCCCGTTCGTTGGCCGCTTGGTGGGGTCACTTCAACGACCCCTTGCTGAGCCAGCTGGTCACGCAGGCTTTGCAGGCCAACACCAGTGTGGCCTCAGCACAAGCGGCTTTGGCGCAGGCCCAAGCGCTGCGCGACGTGAAGGGGGCCAGCTTGCTGCCCAGCCTTTCAGCCTCCGGGTCGGCCCGGCGCAGCGAGTTTTCCAACACCTCAGGCACCAACAGTTTCAACGCCGGTTTAGACGCCAGCTGGAGCCCTGACGTGTTTGGCGGCAACCGAAGCGGCGTCGATGCCGCGCAGGCCGATGCCTTGGCCGCCAGTGCGTCGTTAACCGATGTGCAACGCAACATCACGGCCGAGTTGGCGCTGGCCTATATTCAATTGCGAGGTTTGCAAAGCCAGCTGCAAATTGCCCGCACCAACTTGGCCAGCCAAGCCGAGACCTTGCAAATCACCGACTGGCGAGCGCAAGCGGGGTTGATCACCTCATTAGAAGTGGCGCAAGCCCGTGCCGCCACAGAGCAAACCGGGGCGCTGATTCCCACGCTGCTGTCCACTATTCAAAAAACAAGCCACAGCTTGGCGGTGTTAACCGGGCAAGCCCCGGCTGCACTCCATGCGCAATTGGCCACGCCCCAAGCCGTGCCGCAGGTGAACCAGCAATTGGCGTTGAGCATTCCCGCTGACACGTTGCGCCAGCGCGCTGATGTGCGTGCCGCTGAGTTCCGTGTGAGCGCGGCGCTGGCCCGGGTGTCGGTGGCCGAGGCGGCGCGCTACCCCAGCTTTTCGATTGGCGGCTCAGTAGGTTTGAACGCCCTGACCTTGGGTGGCCTTGCCAGCGGGGCCACGGCCACTGCGGCACTTTTAGGGGCGGTGTCCTTTCCGCTGTTGGATGGTGGCGCGACGCAAGCCCAAGTGCGCGCCCAGTCTGCAGCGCTCACCCAGGCGCGCAGCAATTACCAAGCCACCGTGCTCACCGCCTTGAAAGACGTGGAAGACGCCTTGGTGGGACTGCAAGCCAACCGTGACCGCTTGGTGCGCTTGCAAGCCGCCGAAGCGGCGGCGTCTCAAGCGGCCTTGTTGGCCCAAAGCCGCTTTGCCAGCGGTTTGATTGATTTTCAGACCGTGTTGCAAACCCAGCGCACGCTTCTGAGCACGCAAGACAGCTTGGCCACTACCCAGGCCGACATCAGCGCCGACCATGTGCGCCTTTACAAAGCCCTGGGTGGCGGCTGGGTTTAACCCACTGCGCACCGCCCTTTTGCCCCTCTGGCACTTGCCTCACCCGAATTGAACATGACCTCTACCGCCGCTTCCCGTGACCCCCTTTTCAGCGCCGACATGCAAACCCTGTTGGACGAGCCCGCTCATCCCTCTTGGTGGCGTAACCCGGTAGTGTGGAGCACGTTGACCCTATTGCTTCTTGGCGGGGGTGCCACTTACTACTGGCAAAAAAGTGCCCAAGCCAGTGCGGCACCGGCGTACACCACGGCGGTGGTCGGCAAAGGCAACCTCACGCTCTCGGTGGCAGCCAACGGCACGCTGCAACCCACCCGCTCGGTGAGCATTGGCAGCGAGTTGTCGGGCACGGTGCGCATGGTGTATGTGGATGTGAATGACCGGGTCAAGAAAGGCCAGGTGCTGGTGGCGTTGGACACGGCCAAACTCAGCGACCAAGTGGCGCGCTCGCGGGCCACGCTGGCCGCTGCCAAAGCGCGCGTCACCCAAGTCGATGCCACGCTGAAGGAAGCGCAGAGCAATTTGGCGCGTTTAGAAGAGGTGTCACGCCTGTCCGGTGGCAAGGTGCCTTCTGCCGCTGAACTCGACAGCGGTCGCGCCACCGTGGCCCGCGCGGTGGCAGACCAACGGGTCGCGCAGGCCAATGTGGCGGAGGTCACCGCGACCACCTCCACCGACGCCACCAACCTGTCCAAGGCCTCCATTCGCTCGCCCATTGACGGGGTGGTGCTGACCCGCACGGTCGATCCCGGTAACGCCGTGGCGGCATCCCTGCAAGCGGTGACGCTGTTCACGGTGGCAGAAGATTTGGCCGAGTTGAGATTGCAAGTGAACGTGGACGAGGCCGATGTCGGCGCGGTGAAGGTGGGGCAACAAGCCAGTTTCACGGTCAGTGCCTACCCCACGCGCAAATACCCAGCCACCATCACCCGCGTGGCGTTTGGCTCCACCATCACAGAAAACGTGGTCACTTACGTCACCTACCTGGACGTGGACAACACCGATCTGAGCTTGCGCCCCGGTATGACGGCGGCGGCCACCATCACCGCCACGGAACGCCAAGACGTGCTGCTGGTGCCCAGCCCGGCCTTGCGCTTTCAGCCGCCCTCCAAGGCCGGCGATTCAGCCGAGGGGGGCATTGTCTCCAGCCTGCTGCCTAAGTTTCCGAGCGGAAAAAAGAAAGCCACCGTGAGCGGCAACACCAAGCAGGTGTGGGTGCTGCAAGACGGGGTGGCGACGGCGGTGAGCGTGACCACGGGCATCAACGACGGGCGCATGACGGAAGTCACCGGCGGTGACCTGCGCGAAGGCATGCAAGTCATCACCGACCAGCGCAGCGGTAAAAAACCATGAGCAGCGCGCCCTTGATTCAACTCAAAGGGGTCACCAAGACGTATGGCCAAGGGGCCACGGCCCTGCAAGCGCTCAAAGGTGTGGACCTCAGCATCCAAGCGGGTGACTTTGTGGCCATCATGGGCCCCAGTGGCTCGGGCAAGTCCACCGCCATGAACATGTTGGGCTGCTTGGACACTCCCACCTCAGGCGAATACCTGTTCAACGGCGTCCACGTGGAAACCTTGGGGCGCGACCAACGCGCACGCCTGCGCCGCCAATTTTTGGGCTTTGTGTTTCAGGGCTTCAACTTGCTGGCCCGCACCACCGCGCAAGAAAATGTGGAGTTGCCCCTCTTGTACCGGGGTGAAAGCACCCGCGCCCGCCACGCGCTAGCGACGCAAGCGTTGGCCTCAGTCGGCTTGACCGGTTGGGAGCACCACACCCCGGCTGAGTTGTCAGGCGGGCAACAACAGCGCGTGGCCATTGCCCGTGCCATCGTCACCGAGCCGGCCGTGCTGCTGGCCGATGAGCCCACCGGCAACCTCGACACCCACCGCAGCCGCGAGATCATGGAGTTGCTGTGGTCACTGAATGTGGACCACGGCATCACCGTGCTCATGGTCACCCACGAGGCGGACATGGCGGCGTACGCCAAACGCATCGTGCATTTTGTCGATGGCGTGATTGACAGCGACCAGACCAACCCGCACCCCACCGGGCTGGCGGTGAAAGCGGGAGCCCACTGATGTTGCTCAACACCCTGCTACTGGCCTTGCGCTCGATCCGGCGCAATTTGCTGCGCTCTTTTCTTACCATTTTGGGCATTGTCATTGGCGTCAGTGCCGTCATCACCATGGTCACGCTGGGCAATGGGGCCACGCTGGCGGTGCAGAACCAAATCTCCAGCCTGGGCACCAATTTGCTGCAAATTCGCCCCGGTCAGCGCATGGGACCAGGTGGCGGTGGCGGGCCGTCTTTTAAAGAAGCGGACGCCGAAGCGATTGCCAATCAAATTGGGGGCATTGCGTCCGTGGCGCCCGAATCGCGCAGTGGCGGCACCTTGGTGGCCAACGGCAAAAACTGGAGCAGCAGCATTTTTGGCAGCACCAATGAATGGCTGACCACCGGCAACTGGACCCTGAGCGAGGGCCGCGCCTTCTCTGACGGCGAGTTGCGGGCCGGTGGTGCCGTCTGCATCATTGGCTCCACCATTCAACGCGAACTGTTTGGCGGCTTGCCCGTCACGGGGTCGCAACTTCGTGTGCGGCAAATCTCATGTGAAGTGGTGGGCGTGCTGGCCTCCAAAGGCCAAGGCAGCTTTGGCAACGACCAAGACGATTTGGTGTTGCTGCCCCTGAAAACCCTGCAACGCCGCATCACCGGCAACACCCGCGTCAACACGCTGCTGGTGTCGATGCAAGAAGGCAGTGATGTGGACCGCGTGAAAAGCGGTTTGACGCAACTGCTGCGTGAGCGGCGCAAGCTGGCGGACAGCGATGAAGACAACTTCAACGTGCTCGACACCAAGCAACTCGCCGACACCTTGTCAGGCACCACCAAGATCATGACCATGCTGCTGGGGGCCGTGGCGGCGGTGAGTTTGTTGGTGGGCGGCATTGGCATCATGAACATCATGCTGGTCAGCGTGACCGAGCGCACGCGGGAGATTGGGTTGCGCCTGGCCATTGGCGCGCTGGAGCGCGAGGTGCTGCTGCAGTTCTTGATTGAGGCCGTGGTGCTGGCTGCCTTGGGCGGCATCATTGGCATCATTTTGGCCACGGGCGCGTCACTGGGCTTGTCGGGGGTGATGAAGATTCCCTATGTGTTCAACCCCACGGTGAACCTGCTGTCCTTCGTTTTCTCTGCCGCCATCGGCGTGTTGTTTGGCTATTTTCCGGCCCGCCGCGCCGCCCGGCTGGACCCGATTGAGGCACTGCGCCACGAGTGAATTGATGTCACGACTCTGCCATTTTTTGTAGGTCGGGTTAGCCGAAGGCGTAACCCGCCATCACCAAAAAACGCCAATTGGCCCAAGGCGCTAGCACTGGCGTTGTCGTCCCAGCGCACTTGAAACACGCCACCCGGCGTAGCGACGCGCAAGTCACCGCTTTGCTGGGGCAGCACTGCAATGCCTTCGTGGATCGCCTTGACGAGTGCTGTTGGTGTGAATTTATCTTCACCCAAGGTGAGTGCGCCAAAGGCGCTCAAGAACGGACCACGTTTCGCCAACAAGCCCACGACGACTCAGACGACATGGTGAAACGCAGCGAAGGCCTGAAAGGGGTACTTCAGACCGTTGGACTGGAACTCGAAAAGGCACTGACCACCATTTTCTAGCCTTCAGGCGGCAAGTGGGATTCGTGGTTCGGATGGCGGCAGGTCAAGCCGCCAAGCACTCCCTACACTTTGAACCGGTAGGAGGGGCTTAAGGCAGGCCAAGGCGTGGGCAGCATGTCCCCAGCTTTGTAGAGCCCTCGACCGTATTTTTGGTACAGAATGGCCAGCGCAAACAGGGGCGCATAGGGCGGACGCCCATACCGGGTAAAGCCGATGTACCGGGAGTCCCCTGCGTGGGCCTCGAAAGCCGAGTGAATGGCCCGGTACAAATCATCACTGTCGGTTAAGACGCCTTGTTCGTCGGCCTTTAATTGGGCGACCAACGGGTGTGGGTTCGACTGAGCATCTTCATACAGTGCCATCACGTCCCCTTCTCGACCCTTGCCTGTATAAATTTTCACGGACACCCGCTCCGCCATATTGTCTTCAAGGTAGCGTGGGAAAAGGATCAGATCGAAGCTGTAGCGAGTCAGCTCTTGTTCGGTAGATGACCGACCACTGCGCAGTGGAATAGACAAACGTTCTGGCGCTTGTTCTTCATTGACCTCATGCATACATTGCTCCTATTTAGCCAAGTTCGACACAACGTCAGGGCTGGCAATTTGGAATCAAATCCCCCTTGTGATGGATGCGCTTTAGGGTGCCTCGCTGTCTTCAAAACCGGGTGCCAGTGGGGCGCTAACGACACCGTTTAGCTGAGTGCGATCGGGCAACCAGAGTCGGAATTCGGGCCCTCGCAGGCGAGCGTCTGGGCTGCAGTCCACCTGCCATTGCCGCAGCACATACCCCGCCATAGCGGCTTTGAGGGTGACACTCAGTTGGCCGCGTCGCATGCCAAAGTCCCGCGCGATCACCTTGGGGTGAGGGTGAGCGGGGTGCGGTACCAAGGTCAAGGTGAGCTCGCGGTGCCACTGCGCATCGGCGTTGACCCGTTCCTCGGAAGCTACTGGCGAACTCCCTTGCACAGGTTGCACTTGCGCCATTCGGGTGAGTACCGAGTCGCGGAAGTGGCCTTGGGTGCGATCAAAAGCACGCACATGCCAGCGCAGGCCTGAATCAACCAGTGAATGGGGAATGATC
>JAGODZ010000151.1 GCA_017997975.1 Rhodoferax sp. | reverse complement strand
CTGGGGGCGCAGTCGCCGCCCTTTCATGCCCGCTGCGCCGCGCCCACGCTCACGCGAAATGATCGAACGAGGTGTAAGTGTTGGGCAGAGACTGGCCTTGCCGGTCCACCAGCCGCAGCCCGCGTGCGGCATCCATCTGGCCGATGCGGGTGACTGCCGTTTGGCTCACGCGGGCGGCCACGGCCACCGCGTCTCGCGCGGCAGGCGGGGCCGTGAACAGCAGCTCGTAATCGTCACCGCCTGTCAGTGCCCAGCACCGCCATTGAGACAGGCTAATTTCAAGGTCTTTTAGGCCTCTAGCCCAAGTACAGCCTGGGCGAGAAGCTATCAAATCTATAGCGACATCCACATCCACCGTGGCCCCCACGCCCGATTGTTTCAGCACATGGCCCAAGTCGCCCAGCAGGCCGTCGCTCACATCAATGGCACTCGTGGCCACCCCCCGCAGCGCTTGGCCCAGCGCCACGCGCGGCGTGGGGGCTTCCATGCGCAAGCGCGCGGCTTCAAACACGGGGCTGGGCACCGACACCGTGCCGCGAAACACCTCCAGCGCCAGCCGTGCATCCCCCAGCGTGCCGCTCACGTACAGATCGTCACCCGCTTGGGCACTGGAGCGCAGCAGCGCCTGCGAGCGCCCACTCACCACGGGCACCTCGCCAAACACCGTGATGCAGATATTCAGCGGGCCTTGGGTGGTGTCGCCGCCAATCAACTCGCAGCCATGGGGGTCTGCCAGCGCGAACAGACCTTCAGAGAACGGCCCCAGCCACGCCTCATCAGCGCGGGGCAGGGCCAGCGCCAACGTAAACGCCAGCGGCTTGGCCCCACAGGCAGCCAAGTCGCTCAGGTTGACGGCCAAGGCCTTGTGGCCCAAGTGGCGCGGATTGACGGTGCTTAAGAAATGGCGACCTTCGACCAGCATGTCGCTGGAGATGGCCAGCTGCGTGCCGGGGCGAGGTTGCAAAATGGCGCAGTCGTCGCCAATGCCGACTGTGGCCTGACGCGCGGGGCGCTTGAAAAAGCGCTCAATCAGGTCAAATTCGCCCATGCTTTAGTGCAAGGTGCGGGTACCGTCGCCGCTGGCACTGAGCGCGTCCAGCACAAACATGGGCACGTCGGTGTCAAATTTTTCACCGTCTTCGGCCACACAAAAAAAGCTGCCGTGCATGGTGCCGGTGGGCGTGCGCAGGTGGGTGCCGCTGGTGTATTCAAAGGCTTGGCCGGGCTTGAGCAGTGGCTGCTGGCCCACCACCCCCAAGCCCCGCACCCGCTCGGTGTGGCCATTGGCGTCGTTCACGTTCCACGTGCGCGAAATCAGTTGCGCAGGCACCTGGCCGGTGTTGGTGATTCTGATGGTGTAGGAGAAGACGTAGAGGCCCTGAGCAGGGTCGGACTGCTCGGCTTGGTAGGCGGGCTTCACGTCAACGCGAAATTGGTACTTGGACATGGCGCAATGCTACCTGCGAAAATACCCGCTCGACGTGCCCTTGCTGGCAACCCCGGCTTTCTTTGTTGTCCCCAACCCCACTATTCAACCCTCTATTGCCATGACCTTTCGCATTGCCCCCTCTATTTTGTCCGCCGACTTTGCCCGCTTAGGTGAAGAAGTCAAACACGTGATCGCCGCTGGCAGTGACTGGATTCACTTTGACGTGATGGACAACCACTATGTGCCCAACCTCACCTTCGGGCCGATGATTTGCAGTGCCTTAAAGCCCCATGCCGTCACCGCCGCCGGCGTGGCCGTGCCGATTGACGTGCATTTGATGATTCAACCGGTCGATGCCTTGGCCGCAGCCTTTGCCGATGCCGGTGCCGACTACATCAGCTTTCACCCCGACGCCTCGGGCCATGTGCACCGCAGCATCCAAGCGATCAAATCCAAAGGCTGCAAAGCAGGTCTGGTGTTCAACCCGGCTGAGCCACTCGATGTGCTGGACTGGGTCATCGAGGACATTGACCTGATTCTGATCATGAGCGTCAACCCCGGCTTTGGCGGCCAGAGCTTCATTGACTCGGCCCTGCGCAAAATCGAAGACGTGCGCCAACGCATCACCGCCAGCGGCAAAGACATTCGTCTGGAAGTGGACGGCGGCATCAAGGTGGACAACATTCGCCGCGTGGCCGATGCCGGTGCCGACACCTTTGTGGCCGGCAGCGCCATTTTTGGCAAGCCTGACTACAAGGCGGTGGTGGACGCCATGCGGGCTGAGCTGGCCGCGCGTTAAACGGGTGCGCCGTTCACGGCAGTTTGAAGCCCGGGTTTAAAAGCGGGTTGGAGGGCGGGTCCAAAGGCGGCAGCTCCAGCACCTGTGCCACCGGGCCGTCGCGCGACCCCGCCAGCGAGGCGCTGCGGGGCGTCACGGACTGCAGCATCAGCGTCTCGTTGATGGTCTCTCCGACTCGGTAGGGCTTGGCAGGCAGGGGGCCCACTGCAATCAAGGCATAGCCCCGCTCCGACGGGCTGGCCACGATGCCCAATAGCTTCAGCGGGTTGGCCGCGACGCTGGCGGGTGCGGCGGGCAGGTTGGCGCGCCCCCCGCCTAGTAAGCGCGCGATGGCGAGGGGGTTGGACAGGGCGGGTGAACCGGCGCTGATTTGCGCGTTGGGCAGCGCGGGTGCCGGTGCCCTCCAGCGCAGGGCCCAGAAGGTGGCACTGCCCGCCGCCAAGGC
Source organism: Rhodoferax sp. (assembly GCA_017997975.1). Classification (GTDB taxonomy): domain Bacteria; phylum Pseudomonadota; class Gammaproteobacteria; order Burkholderiales; family Burkholderiaceae_C; genus Rhodoferax. The sequence goes on along the minus strand of JAGODZ010000151.1, from coordinate 5,486 downwards.
CGCGAGCACCAAGGTGCTGGTGCGCAACCACCAAATGTTGGGTCCGTGAATTTGCATGGCGCGATTATCATGGAAGGCCCTTTCTTTGAAAACCGCATCCCACACCATGAATCACCCGCTTTCTCCACCGCGCCGCCTGCTGTCACGCGGCTTCACCTTGATTGAACTCATGGTGGTGCTCTTGATCATTGGCGTGTTGGCCGCGCTGATCGTGCCCAATGTGCTGAACCGCGCTGACGATGCTCGGGTGACCGCCGCCAAAACCGACGTCAACAACCTGATGCAGGCGCTCAAACTGTATAAGTTAGACAACCAGCGCTACCCCTCGGGCGAGCAAGGCCTGCAGGCGCTGTTGACCCGACCCACCACCAACCCGGTGCCCCCTAACTGGAAGTCGTATTTGGACCAGTTGCCCAACGACCCGTGGGGCCGGCCTTATGTGTTCCTGAACCCTGGCATCAAAGGCGAGGTCGATGTGATGTCCTTTGGGGCTGACGGCCAATCCGGCGGCGAGGGCAATGATGCGGACATCGGCTCCTGGCAACCGTAATCTCGGGTTCACGCTGCTGGAGCTGTTGGTGGTGATGGCCATTGTGGCCATGGCTTCGGCGGGCGTGGGGTTTGCCCTGCGTGATAACAGCCAAGTGCAGCTGGACCGGGATGCCCAGCGCTTGGGTGCGTTGCTGGAAACCGCGCGGGCGCGCTCCCGTGTGAGTGGTTTGCCCGTGCGTTGGCGCCCGACGGGCACCGGTTTTCGGTTTGACGGCCTGCCCGCCACCGAAGAGGGTGCCCCGCCTTTGCCGCAAACCTGGCTGGACCCCGACACTGCCGTGGTGGGGTCACCGGTGCTGCTGTTGGGCCCGGACCCGATCATTGGCCCCCAGCAGGTGATCCTGGTCTCGCGCAGCCAACCGGGGCGCGAGGTGCGCTTGTCCACCGACGGCGTGCGGCCCTTTTCGCTGCAGCCGATTCGCCCATGAGCCTGCGACCTTTCAACCGTGGCTTTGCTCCGGGCCAACGGGGTTTTACTTTGGTGGAGGTGTTGGTGGCCCTGAGCATTGTGGCCATTGCCCTGATGGCCGGCACCCAAGCCACCTCGGCCCTCACGCGCCATGCGCAGCGCCAATCGGACATGCTCTTGGCGCAGGTGTGCGCGGAAAACGAGTTGATTCGAGTGCGTTTGGCGCGCCAGATGCCGGGCGTGGGCGACACGCAGGTGGCCTGTGAGCAGGCCGGAAAAACGCTGGCGGTTCGCCTGGCGGTGCGGGCCACGCCCAACCCCAACTTTCTCCGGGTGGATGCCCAGGTGGTGGACGGGGAGTCTTCTTTGCTGCGCCTGTCCACCATCGTGGGGCGCTACTGATGCCGTTGCGCTCACGCCGTCAGGCGACCCAGCGGGGCTTCACCCTGATTGAGCTGTTGGTGGCCCTGTCCATCATGGCGGTGATGGCGGTATTGAGCTGGCGCGGACTGGACGGCATGACGCGCACGCAGACCCAAGTGCGTCAGCACTCGGATGAGATGTTGACCCTGCAAGCCGCGCTGGCCCAGTGGGGTGCCGACTTGGACGCGCTGGCGCGCCAGCCCGGCATTCCGACCCTGGACTGGGATGGCCGGGCGCTGCGGGTGGTGCGCCGCAGTGCGTCACAGGCGGGTGAGGGGTTGACGGTCGTGGCCTGGTCGCGGCGCAGCATGGCAGGCGTGGGCCAATGGCTGCGCTGGCAGTCGCCGCCGGTGACCACCCGAGGGGAGTTGCAATTGGCATGGCAAAAAGCGGCCCAGTGGGGCCAAAACCCCAGTGACGAGGACCGCTTGCGGGAGGTGCAAATCGTGCCCTTGGACCAGTGGCAGATTTTTTACTACCGGGGCGGCGCTTGGAGCAACCCGCTGTCCAGTGACGGCGCTGGCAATGCCCCTGCCGCCGGTGGAACGCCTGCCAGCGCACCCCCAGTCAGTGGGGCGCTGGCCGTGCCGGACGGCGTGCGCTTGGTGCTGCAACTGTCGGCCGGGCAGGCGGTCAGCGGCACCCTGACCCGTGACTGGGTGACGCCTGGTTTGGCGGGCAGCCCATGAGTGGAGCGCTTGCTATGACGACACAGGGCGTTGCTAGGCAGGGGCAGCGTGGCGCGGCTATTTTGACGGCCATGCTCACCGTGGTGCTGGTGGCATCGCTGGCCTCGGCCACGCTGTGGCAGCAGTGGCGCGGCGTGGAGATTGAAGCGGCAGAGCGCAGCCGCATTGCGTCCTCGTGGGTGCTGGTGGGGGCGCTGGATTGGGCGCGTTTGATCTTGCGTGAAGATGCCCGCAAAGGCGGGGCCGACCACTTGGCCGAGCCGTGGGCGATTCCGTTGGAGCCCGCACGCCTGTCCACCTTTCTGGCCGCTGACCGCAGCGACACCTTGGAAGCGGATGCGTCGCAAGAGGCGTTTTTGGCCGGGCAAATCACCGACCTGCAGTCGCGCTTGAATGTGACCAATCTGGTGCAAGGGGCTAAGCGAGACGAGCCCAGTTACCAAGCCTTTTTGCGCCTGTTCGAGCTGCTGGGTTTGCCGCCGTTGGAGCTGGAGGTGATGGTGAACCGCCTGGTTCAAGCCCAATCGGAGGTGCCACAGAGTGTGCTCACCGCATCGCCGCCCGCACCCGACACCGCCTTGACACCGCAAGACCTGGATCAATTGACATGGGTGGGCGTATCTGCCCCGTCGATTGAGGTGTTGCGTCCGTTTGTGACCGTGCTGCCCGTGAAAACGCCGGTCAACCTCAACACGGCCCCTGCCGAGGTGGTGTTCGCGACCTTGCCCACGTTGCAAATGGCCGACGCGCGCCGATTGGTCAATGTGCGCGCGAACAAGCACTTGAACACGCTGGCCGATGTGGGCTCGGCACTGGGACAGCCACAACTCAAAACCGATGACAACGTGCACAGCGTCAGTTCGCGTTACTTTGAGGTGGCGGGGCAGTTGCGCATTGGGCCGACCACGGTGCAAGAGATTTCTGTGGTGCAGCGAGACGGCTTGAATGTCAGCGTTCTGTGGCGAAAGCGCGGGGTGGCCGCCAGCAGACCCCCCCCTACAATGGCCGACTCCTAGCCCTGCGCCCATGACCACCCTGATTGTCACCCTTGCCCTTGAACGGGCCGATGCCACCACCGCGCTCGATTACGTGCTGAGCGCGGACGCCAGCACGGTCACTGCCCAGTCCAGCGCGCCGCCCGCCTTGCTGCCGCCCGCCGACGAGCTGGTGGCCTTGGTGCCTGCCCCGCGTTTGTCTTGGCACCAGGTGACGCTGCCCAAGGGCGTGTTGCCACGGGGGTTTTGGCAAGAAGGCAACACGGTGCGCTTGCGTGCCGTGCTGGACGGCCTGCTAGAAGAGCGTTTGCTGGATGACCCTGTGCAACTGCACTTTGCCTTAGCGCCCGATGCGCAGGCGGACGCCCCCGTGTGGGTGGCCGTGTGCGAGCGGGCTTGGTTGCAAGCCGCCTTGCAGGTCTTGGAGCAAGCCGGCCGCCCTGTGGCCCGAGTGGTGCCGGAGTTTGCACCGGGCACCCTGCCCGACACCTTGGTGGTGATGGGCCGCCCAGAGCAAGCGCTGGTGGTCTCTACGGCCCGAGGCGGCGTGGCCGTGTGGCCCTTGTCAGGTGCGGTGGTCACGCTGCTGGACTGGCCGCCAGCGCACGCGGTGGTGGCAGAGCCGGCGGTGGTGGCGGTGGCGGAGCAGCTGCTTCACCGCACCGTGACGCTGCAGCCCCGCGCGGAACGCAGCCTGCAAGCCGCTCAAACCACCTGGGACTTGGCGCAATTTGAATTGGTCAACTCGGGGCGCTCCCGCTTTTTAAAGCGCGGCACCGGTGCCGTGCAGCGGTTTTTAAACGCCCCGGCTTGGCGCGCCGCCCGTTTCAGCCTGGTGGCCTTGCTGCTGGTGAACCTGTTGGGCCTGAACGCGTGGGCCTGGAAGGAACGCGCCCAAGTGAAGGCCCAGCGCCAAGCCGTGCAGGCCGTGCTCACCGACACCTTTCCAACCGTGCGTGTGGTGGTGGATGCCCCGCTGCAAATGGCACGCGAGGTGGCCGCGCTGCAGCAAGCGGGGGGCGATGTGACCGGGCGTGATTTGGAAACATTATTAGGGGTTTTTAGTGCCGCAGCCCCCGTCAGTGCTGTGGCAGCCGCTATCGAATTCAGAGCAGGAGAGTTGCGCATGAACGGCTTGAACCTCACTCCCGAAGACCGGGAGCAGCTCAGTTTCACGCTCAAAGCGCAGGGTTACACCGCCCGCCAAGACGGCGACCAGACCGTGGTCAAGCAAGGCTTAGCACCATGAGCGCGTTGGCAACGCTGCAAGCCCGCTGGCACAGTGTCTCGGCGCGCGAGCAGCGGCTGGTGAAATGGGGCGTGGCCGTGGTGGGCCTGGCCTTGTTGTGGTGGGTGGCGCTGGCACCTGCGCTGAAAATGCTCACAACAGCCGACCAGCAGCGCGGGGTGCTGGAGTCTGAGTGGCTGCAAATGCAAACCTTGCAGGCCCAAGCCAAGGTGCTGCAGGCCAAGCCGCTTCTGGCGGCTTCGGATGCGCGGCGTTTGCTGGACGCGTCGGTGCTGCCGCTGGGTGCGGCGCTGCAACTGGCGAATGTGGGCGATCAGGTGCGTGTGACGGTCAAAGGCGTGTCCCCCGACGCGCTGGCGCAATGGCTGACCACCGCGCGTCAAAACGCCAGAGCCGTGCCCAGTGAAGCCCAGCTGACACGCAACGCCGCAGGCACGTGGGATGGTTCTTTGATGTTGAGCCTGAGCGCACGCTAGCCCGACACCGACACCCCCGTCCCATGGCTCGTTTTTCACCCGTGAACCGACTCTCCTCCCCTTGGGCGTGGGCGGGGGCGGGCGCGGTGTTGGGTCTTGTCGTGATCGTGCTGTGGCAAGCGCCTGCCCGCTGGCTCACGGGGGCCATGCAGTACGCCAGCCAAGGGCGCATCAGCTTTGAGCAGGTGCGCGGCACGGTGTGGCGTGGCTCGGGCCGTGTCACCTTGACCGGCGGCGCAGGCAGCTTGGAGGCCGCGACACTGCCGGGTCGATTGAGCTGGCAATTGCGCCCGACCCCGACTGGCGTGGTCGCTGACTTGGCAGCCGAGTGCTGCACCCAAGCGCCTTGGCACCTGGTGGTGCAAGCGCGTTGGAATGGGGCACGGCTGGTGATGGCGGACAGCCTCTCGCAGTGGCCAGCGCAGTGGCTCAGCGGCTTGGGCACGCCGTGGAACACCATTCAGCCCGAAGGCCAGCTGCAGTTGTCCACGCAGGGGCTGGTACTGGAGTGGGCCGCCGGGCGCACGCAGTTCACTGGCCGTGCGCAACTCGACGCCCAAAACATGTCGTCGCGCTTATCGACGCTCAAACCCATGGGCAGCTACCGCTTAATTTTGCAGGGCGGAGACGCCCCTGGGTTTTCGCTGGAAACCTTGGAAGGCAGTTTGTTGCTGTCGGGCCAAGGGCAATGGG
>JAGODZ010000150.1 GCA_017997975.1 Rhodoferax sp. | reverse complement strand
ACCGAACGACAAAAATCTTGGCTGATTCTGGCCGCCCTGTGGCTCCTCTTGCTGGTGATGGCCGCTTTGCGTCCTCTGGCCGTCCCCGATGAGGGCCGCTACGGCGAAGTGGGGCGGTGGATGCTGGTCAGCGGCGACTGGCTCACCCCCCGGCTGAACGGCCTGCCCTTTTTTCACAAACCGCCGTATGTGTACTGGCTGGAGGCGATGTCGTTGGCCACCTTTGGCGTCAATGAATTTGCCCTGCGCTTGGTGCCCGCCCTGCACGTGGCGTTGATGACCGTCGCCCTGTACTTGTCCGCTCGCACGTTGACCTCGGAGTCCACGGCGCGCCGGGCGGCGGTGATGCTGGGCACCAGTTTGGCGTTTTTGGTGGGTGGCCAGTATGTGAACCACGACATGGCCGTGGCCACTTGGATTGGTGTGGCGATTTGGTGTTTTGCGTTTGCTTTCATGGCCGGGGATCGCCCCAACGCCATGCTGGCACGCTTGGGCTTTGCGGCCTGCGCCTTGGGCATGCTCAGTAAAGGCTTGATTGGCATTGCGCTGCCGGGGCTGGTTATTTTTGTCTGGCTGCTGTGGACGCGGCAGTTCAAAAAAGTGCTGTACCTGCCCTGGGTGAGCGGCTTGGCCTTGTTGGCCGCCATTGCCTTGCCGTGGTTTGTGCTGGCGCAACAAAAACACCCCGAGCTGTTCAACTACATGTTCATTGGCCAGCAGTTCAACCGTTACACCGCTGCCACGTACAACAACCCGCAGCCGATTTGGTTTTATTTGCTGGCGCTGGCCTTGCTCTTCTTTCCTTGGGTATTTTTTGCGCTGAACCAAGTGCGGCGCACGTCGCGGCCAGCGGATGCGACGGTGCCGTTGACGAAAGACGTGTGGCGTTTGTGTTGGGCTTGGGTGCTGGCTATTTTGGGCTTCTTCTCTATTCCCAACTCCAAACTGGTGGGCTACATCCTGCCGGTGTTGCCGGCGCTGGCTTTGTTGGCGTCGCTGGGGTGGGCGCGAACGATGGGCCACCGGGCGGCAGCGGGCAAAGTGTTTGCGGGCCTGTGTGCTCTGAGCATCGGTATCGCAGTGGTTTTGATGGCCGCTGTGCCTGGCGTCACCCGCGTGAGTCGAACGCAAGACGTGGCGGCGGTGCTGGCCTGCGAGGCGCGGGCCACTGACACCGTGTACGTCACCGGGGCCTACCCCTATGACCTGCCTTTTTATGCCCAAACCAGTCGCCCTATGGTGGTGCTGGCCGATTGGCCCACGCTGCGTGCCAACACGGGTGATGGGTGGCAGCGTGAATTGTTTGAAGGGGCTGATTTTGATGCCGAAGCAGCCAAAGTGTTGCAGTCGCCCGAGGTGCTGACGGCGGCAGGGCGAGTGAGTGGCAACTGGTTTGTGGCCCGCAAGGTGGACCAGGGCTTGGCCCAGCAGCCCGGTTGGCGCCTGTTTTACGAAGGTGCGGGTTGGGTGCTGTACCAATCGGGCGCGGGTTCAGCGGCGAAAAGCCCAGAACCGGCTGAACAAAAAGGTTTGCCCGGCTGCCAACACCAAAGCGACAAATAAGGCCACCAAGGCGGGCAGACCGGCGCTGCGCAACAGCAGCGCAAAGACCAGCTCGTTGCTGGCAAACCCGGCCAGCGCAGTGACTGCAAAGCGCCCCAAGCTGGTGCGAACGCTGGTTGACGCATCTTTAAAACTTAGCAGGCGGTGGCCCGCAAAGCTCACGCCAAAGGCAATTACAAAGCCTAGCGCGTTCGCCAGCTCGGGCAGAAGATGGCCTTGCACCAGCGCAAACACGCCCATGTGGGTAAGCGCGGCCGTGCCGCCCACCGCCAAAAACCAGAAGGTGGACGCGCTCACAGCAGGGAGGCTTTTGGCAGCGGGGCAGCGCTTTCAGGCGGGGAAACAGCGTCGGTGGGGATGGCCAGTCCGGCACCTTGGCGTTCGCTGATCAAGTAGGCGGGGCGCTGTTTGACTTCCTCGTAAATGCGGCCCACATACTCTGCCAACACGCCAATGGACAGCAGCTGAATGCCGCTAAAAAACATCATGCCCACCACAATGGTGGCGTACCCAGGCACGGCGATGCCTGCAAAGAAGTATTCCGCCACCACCCACGCGCCGTACCCCAGTGCCACCGCAGACAGCGCCATGCCCAGCAAGGTCAAGGCACGCAGCGGCGCTATCGAGAAGGCCAAAATGCCGGTTAAGGCCAGCGAAAGTGAGCCACGCAAACCAAAATTGCTCTTGCCGTCAGTACGCGGCAGGGGCTCATAGTCCAGCGCCGTGCTGTTGAACCCGACCCAGGCGTACAAACCTTTCATGAACCGGTTGCGCTCGGGCAAGCTGTTCAGGGCCGCCACCACTTTGCGGTCCATCAGCCTGAAGTCACCCGCGTTGGGGGGGATTTGCACCCGGTTGCCTAAATTCACCAGCCGGTAAAACCACCCGGTGAGGGTGGCCTGCAGGTTGGACTGGTCGTCGCGGGTTTTGCGCACGGCATAGACCACGTCCGATCCGGTGCGCCACTTCGCCAACATCTCGGGCAGCAGCTCCACGGGGTGTTGGCCATCGGCGTCCATGAGGATCACCACATCACCCCGGGTGGCATTCAAGCCCGCCGTCAATGCTTGCTCCTTGCCGAAGTTACGGGACAGCTTGAGGTACACCAAATGAGGGTGGTGGGCGCACAGCGCGTGCATGACCTGAGCCGTGTCGTCGCGGCTGCCGTCGTCCACCACAATCAACTCCCGCTGTGGACTTATGCGGGCCAAGGTGGCCAAAATAGGGGGCACCACGCTGACTAGATTGCGCGCCTCATTGAAGGCGGGCACCACACAGGAGATCGAAGGAGACAAGTCGGAGCGGGAGGTCATGGCGGCATCATGCCAAAAGAATGTCTGCGCAGGCAAAAAGGGGGCGTTTTTTTTGAAGGTGGCGCGCCTCGTAAAATCGCCGGATGCTGTCTGTAAAAATTGAATTGCTCGAAGCCCTGGCGCACGCGCTGGAAAAATTGTCCCCTGGCGCCGGTGCCAAAGCCGCCTTTGAGTCGCCCAAAGTGGCCGCCCACGGTGACTTTGCGACCACGGCGGCCATGCAACTGGCCAAACCCCTGAAACTCAACCCCCGCCAACTGGCCGAGACGCTGCGTGCGGACCTGCTGGCCACCCCTTGCTACCAACGCTGGGTGGACGCGGTGGACATCGCTGGGCCGGGGTTCATCAACATTCGCCTCAAACCCGAGGCCAAACAACAAATCGTGCGCGAGGTGCTGTCGCAGACCACGGCGTTTGGCAACCAAGCCTCGAACGGTCAGCGCATGCTGGTGGAATTTGTCTCAGCCAACCCCACCGGGCCATTGCACGTGGGCCATGGCCGCCAAGCCGCTTTGGGCGACGCGATTTGCAATTTGTTTCAGTCGCAGGGCTGGAATGTGCACCGCGAGTTTTATTACAACGACGCGGGTGTGCAAATCCACACCTTGACGCACAGCACGCAGCTGCGCGCCAAAGGCTTCAAGCCCGGTGATGACTGCTGGCCCACCGACTCGGACAACCCCGCCAGCAAAGCGTTTTACAACGGCGACTACATTGCCGACATTGCCAGCGACTTTTTGGCCCAAAAAACAGTCAAAGCCGATGACCGCGAGTTCACCGCCAGTGGCGATGTGGACGACGTCGAGTCGATTCGCCAGTTTGCGGTGGCTTACCTGCGCAATGAGCAAGACAAAGACTTGCAAGCTTTCAACCTCAAGTTTGACGAGTACTACCTAGAGTCCAGTCTGTACACCAGCGGACGCGTGGCCAAGACGGTGGACACCTTGGTGGCCAACGGCAAGACCTACGAGCAAGACGGCGCGCTGTGGCTCAAAAGTACCGACTACGGCGACGACAAAGACCGCGTCATGCGCAAGCAAGACGGCACGTTCACCTACTTTGTGCCGGATGTGGCGTACCACATCGCCAAATGGGAGCGCGGCTTCTCCAAGGTCATCAACATTCAAGGCACCGACCACCACGGCACGATTGCCCGCGTGCGCGCCGGGCTGCAGGCCGCCGATGCGGGTATTCCTCTGGGCTACCCCGACTATGTGCTGCACACCATGGTGCGTGTGGTCAAAGGCGGCGAAGAGGTCAAAATTTCCAAGCGCGCCGGCAGCTATGTGACGCTGCGTGATTTGATTGAGTGGACCTCCAAAGACGCGGTGCGTTTCTTTTTGCTCAGCCGCAAGCCCGACACCGAGTACACCTTCGACGTCGATCTGGCCGTCGCCAAAAACAACGACAACCCGGTGTACTACGTGCAATACGCCCACGCCCGCATTTGCTCGGTACTCAGTGCTTGGGGGGGTGACGCGGCCAGCTTGGCAGGCGTTGATTTGTTGCCCTTGGACAGCCCGCAAGCACAGGCTTTGATGCTGCTGCTGGCCAAGTACCCCGACATGTTGACCATGGCCGCTCAGGGTTTTGCGCCGCACGACGTGACCTTTTATTTGCGTGAACTGGCGGCCTGCTACCACAGCTATTACGACGCCGAGCGCATTTTGGTGGACGACGAAGCCGTCAAACTGGCGCGTTTGGCGCTGGTCGCGGCCACCGCGCAGGTGTTGCACAATGGCCTCGCCGTGCTGGGTGTCAGCGCCCCACAAAAAATGTAAATTGAAAACGAGATACAGCACATGAACAAGCAACGCGGTGGCACTTTATTGGGCGTTATCCTAGGGGTGGTGATCGGACTGGGCGTTGCGCTCGGTGTGGCGGTCTATGTCACCAAAGTGCCCGTGCCTTTTGTCAACAAGGCCAGCAGCCGCACCGTTGAGCAAGATGTGATGGAAACCCAGCGCAACAAGGACTGGGACCCCAATGCCGCACTGCAAACGAAGCCAGCCGCCAAACCTGTGGATCCCGCCGTTGCGCCTGCCGTTGTATCTGCACCCGTTCCCGTTGCCGTTGCCGTTCCCGTTGCCGTGCCTGCCACGGCGGCCGTCAAACCGAGTGCGGCCCCCTCTGTGGAGATCCGCCCCGCCGTGTCAGCCGACCCCCTGGGTGATCTGGCCAAAGCGCGCTCGGGTGCCGCCAAGGGGGATAGCTACTCTTATTTTGTTCAGATTGGGGCCTTCCGCACGGCTGCTGACGCGGAGAGCCAGCGCGCGCGGCTGTCCCTAGGCGGGATAGAAGCCAAGGTGTCTGAGCGGGAACAGTCGGGCAGCACCGTTTACCGGGTGCGCGTCGGGCCTTTTGATAAAAAGGACGACGCCATTCAATCCAAAGAGAAATTGGCCGCCTCGGGTCTTGACACCGCCTTGGTGTCGGTGGCGCGGTAAACCGCCGTATTGAACTTTTGTGGGTGGTGCGGGTCCGAAGGGTTTAACTGGAGTGTTTTTGATGAAACGTCGTGATTTTTCTCTGATTTGGGGTGCCGTGGGTGTTTCGGCGATGGTGCCGTCCACTGTGTTGGCGCAGGGCAAGCCATTTCAGGCCGGTGATGACTATTTGGTCGTGAAACCTGCGGCGGCGGTCGAAGCCCCTGCGGGAAAAATCGAGGTGGTGGAGTTTTTTTGGTACAACTGCCCGCATTGCAATACCTTTGACCCCACCTTAGAGGCGTGGGTCAAGCGTTTGCCCGCCGATGTGGTGGTGCGCAAGGTGCCTATCGCGTTTCAGGACAGCTTCATCCCTCAACAGCGCCTGTACTACGCGCTGGAGGCCATGGACTTGGTTGAAAAGTTGCACTCTAAAGTCTTTGCCGCCATTCATGTGGAGCGGCAACGGTTGGACAAAGACGAGGCCATCGTGGCCTGGGTCGCCTCGCAAGGGGTGGACAAAGCCAAGTTCACCCAGCAGTTCAACTCGTTCTCCGTCGTCACCAAAGCCAAAAAAGCCACCCTATTGCAAAACGCCTACAGCGTTGAAGGCGTGCCTGCCTTGGGCGTTGCGGGCCGCTTCTACACCGACGGCTCACACGCCAAGGGCATGGAGCGTGCACTGCAGGTGGTGGACGCGTTGGTCGCTCAAGTTCGCAGCGGTCGCTGAACCCCACAGGGCGGCGCGTCTCATTCGGTCTGAAGGGGGGGCGACATGCGCCGTCCGCTCCTGACAGGGTGAGACAGGCTGTGTTGCCTGTCAGGCCAAGGCATGGGCTCAGGTGGTAGGCTCGTTACAATGAAACGTCCCGATCCTGCAGCAAGATTCATGCCTTTATGAAAACAACACTCACGCCTCTGTTTCTGATGGTTTGCCTCGTTTTAGGGGCGGGCCAAGCACAGGCGGAAAAAGCGGACCGCGACAAGCCCATGAACATTGAGGCCGATGCGCTGCGCTATGACGATCAGCAGCAAACCAGTGTGTTCACGGGGCGGGTGGTGTTGACCAAGGGCACCATTTTGATTCGCGGTGGCAAGTTGGATGTGCGCCAAGATTCAGACGGTTACCAATTCGGCGTGGTGCTGTCAGAGCCGAATAAGCAAGCGTTTTTCCGCCAGAAGCGCGAGGGGCTTGATGAGACCATTGAAGGTGAAGGCGACACGATTGTGTACGACGGGCGGGCGGACACCGTCAAGTTCATGGCCAATGCCAAACTGCGCCGCTACCGAGGTGCTACTTTGAGCGACGAGTTCACCGGCGGGGTGATTCTGTACAACAACACCACCGACGTGTTCACGATTGATGGCGCGCTTGCCAAAGCAGAGGGCGCAAAAACAGGGCGAGTTCGCGCGATGCTGACGCCCAAGTCGGACGCCGCTGCCCCCAAGGAATTGCCCGCCACCCCCGCGCCCGCACTTCGGTCCACGACCACGCTGGGAGTGGATACAAAGTGACACCCGTGCCGACCGTCAGCGAGACCCCTTCCCGAATGGGTGGCCCCCAGGGTGAAAGCCGGCTGGAAGTCCGCCATTTGAAGAAGTTTTATGGCGCGCGCGAGGTCGTCAAAGACGTCTCCTTGGTGGTCAGAAAAGGCGAAGTGGTGGGTTTGCTGGGCCCCAACGGCGCCGGTAAAACGACGTCGTTCTACATGATTGTGGGGCTGGTGCACGCCAGTGCGGGCGAGATCACCATTGACGGGCAGTCGGTGGGGCACCTGCCGATTCACCGGCGTGCGCGCATGGGCCTGAGCTATTTGCCCCAAGAGGCCTCTATTTTTCGCAAGCTCAATGTCGAGGACAACGTGCGCGCTGTACTGGAATTGCAGCGTGACGAGTCGGGTCGCCCCTTGAGTAAGCCAGAGATTGAAACCCGTTTGACCGCTTTGCTGCAAGACTTGCGCGTGGACCATTTGCGTGGTTCATCGGCTTTGGCCTTGTCGGGCGGCGAGCGCCGGCGCGTTGAAATTGCCCGCGCGTTGGCCACGCAGCCCCGGTTTATTTTGCTGGACGAGCCGTTTGCCGGCATCGACCCGATCGCGGTGATCGAGATTCAGCGCATCATCAGCTTTCTGAAAGAACGGGGCATTGGGGTGCTGATCACGGACCACAATGTGCGCGAAACGCTGGGCATTTGTGACCACGCCTACATCATCAGCGATGGCCGTGTGCTGGCGCAGGGCACCCCCGCTGATATCGTGAATGACGCCAATGTGCGCCGGGTGTACCTCGGCGAGCATTTCAGAATGTGAGCGAAGTCCCTCTCGTGATCTCCCAAGGCTGCTCCTGCCCACGGCGCGTGTCGCCATGAAGCCCGGTCTGTCACTGCGGGTTTCCCAGCACCTGTCGCTCACACCGCAGCTTCAGCAGTCGATCCGGCTGCTGCAACTCTCCACCTTGGAGATGAGCCAAGAAGTGGCGCAGATGCTGGATGAAAATCCTTTTCTCGAACTCAACAGCGACGAGGCTCCCCGCGAGGAGTTTGGACTGGACCGTGCCGATGCGCCGGTGCGAAACGACGACCTGAATGCCGAGGCCACCGCCCACACGCCGACTGAATTCACCGCAGAGGTGCGCGTTAGCAGCGAAACCGATACCGACATTTCCCCGCTGTCAGCCGATGACGCCCAGAGTTGGGAGGGCGACGGCAGTGCCTCAATGTCGCCTGATGACGGCGAATGGGGCGGCGAAGCCCCCGCGCATGGCAACAACTTAGGCAGCGACGGTGACGGTGATGCCGATGTGACCGAGTTGGCCCGCAGCCAAGACACCTTGCAAAGCCATTTGCATCGCCAAGCACTGGGCTTGCACCTCAGTGCAGAAG
>JAGODZ010000380.1 GCA_017997975.1 Rhodoferax sp. | reverse complement strand
CCATCACAGAGCGGGGCCATCTCCACCACCTGGGGGTCGGCCGCATTCAGCACCGCCGTTCCGGTGGGAAGAACCACATCCACTTGAGTGCGCACCACGTTGTAGAGTTTGTCTGAGGTGTCAATGTAGAACTCGCTCAGGCTCTCAAAGTCGCTGACGTCCGTCACCACACCCACTGAACACTTGTCATAGGCCAAGCCTTCACTCAAGATCATGCGACTGCTGTTTTCAAAGACGGCAGCGTTCACCGCGCGGTTGATCAGCACCCGCTGGGAGCCCTCCCAATTCACGCCGTCGCGGGCGTCCACCTGGCGGTTGTCCAGAAAGAAGCCGTCTTGGCAGGACAAGCCCACCTGTTTGCCGCTGATGAACAAAAGCCAAGCCACAAGGCGTGCAATGCGCGTGGTGTCTTGGGTACCCGTCACGCCCACCACGGGAATGCGGCCATTCAGACCAGCGTCGAACAGATGCTCCATGATGGCCTTGCCAATCGGGCGGGGCTGCCCTGACGCGGGCTTTAAGTGCGCCAGCAAACCGGGGCTGGCGTTGACTTCCACCACGGCACCACGCTGGGCACTCATCGGTTTTGAAATATCTTCCAGCACCATGTCCACACCGGCAATGTCCAACCCCACCACCCGCGCGGCCAGCGCAGCCATGGTGGCCACACTGGGGTGCATCAGGTCGGTCACATCGTTGGCGACATTGCCATTGCGCTGAATCAGCACGGTTTGGCCTTGGGCGGGGATAGACGCTGCAGTGAAACCTTGGCGCTCCAAGTCCAGTTGAATTTCTGCGGAGGTGTCCGGTTCGATCAGGCCCAAGGGCGCGTCTTCGTTGATGCCGCGCCGGGGGTCCGAGTTGAGCTGGCGGTTGACCAGTTCCACAATGGTGGCGAGTCCGTCGCCCGTCACACACGCCGATTCACCGCGCGCGGCGGCAATCACCCGTTTGCCCACAATTAAAAGACGATGCTCGTTGCCTGGAATGAATTGCTCAATGATCACGCCACCGCTGCCTTGGCTCTGCGCCAAGGTGAACGCCGCTTCAATGTCGGACTGCTGGTCTAAATCGAGCGAGACACCGCGCCCATGGTTGCCGTCTTCGGGCTTGATGGCCACGGGCAGGCCGACCTCCTGGGCCGCTTCCCACGCTTCTTCCAGCGTGTGGACCAATTGCCCCTGCGGCACGGGCACGCCGCAAGCACTGAGCAGCGACTTCGTTAAGTCTTTATCGCCTGCAATTTCTTCGGCAATGGCACTGGTGTGGTCGGTCTCCGCCGTCCAGATGCGGCGTTGGCTGCTGCCATGGCCCAGTTGAACCAAATTGCCATCGGTCAGGCGAATATGCGGAATGCCGCGCTCGGAGGCCGCTTCAACAATGTGCGCCGTGCTGGGCCCCAAGCACAGGGCGTCAACCAGGTCTCGCAAGCTCACGATCGTGGCGTCCAAGTCATACGGGCGGTTTTCGATGGCGGACATTAGCAAGTCCAAGGCCGCCGCAAGGGCCGCCCGTCCTACGTCTTCTTGGCGGGTGCGAAACGCCATTTTGTAAACCCCGCGCACCGAGGTCTCGCGCGCTTTGCCAAAACCGCTTTGCATGCCCGCCAGGTTTTGGAGCTCGATGACGACATGTTCCAGGATGTGTGCGGCCCACGTGCCCTCGCGCAGACGCTGCAAAAAACCACCGGGCTCACCCACCCCACAACGGTGGGCTTGCAAGCCGGGGAGCAGCGCCGTCAAGCGTTCATACAGTCCAGGAATGGTGTGCGAGGGTTGGTCTTCCAGCGTGCCAATATCGACCCACGCTTCGATCACGGGGCGATAGGTCCAGATATTGGGGCCGCGCAAATAGGTCACGCGCAGTAACTGTATGGTGTTTGTTGTCATGAATCTCAACAAGTGTGGCTGTCAGGTTGGGCGTTATTCTTGTGTTTTTTAGCATAGCACCCTCGTGGAATCCCGCTCCCACAGATAATTGTCATCTAAAGTGGGTTTTAAACTTTGGGGGGAAGCCCCGAAACACCGTGCCAATCTGTTTATTTACAAAAAATTTCACCGTGGTGTCATGATTTGACCCCCGCTCGCGCTGAAATTGAAAGCTCTCAAGTCGCAATGACAAACGATTCCCCTGCCACCGCATCCGGTTTGTTGGCCAATGAGATCCCTTTGGCGTGGCGTTCTGAGGTGCAGGCGCAACTTCAGCCCAACGAACATGTCCTCGCGGTGTTGGAGGTTGACCTCGACACCCGCCTTTTTTTTGTAGATTCGCTGTTACTCGTCACCACTCATCGACTGCTCAGCCGCGCGGCCTCGTCCGAATGGCAGTCTTGGCCCTACCAAGCCAGCCAGACACTCACCCACCACGACCATGCCGGTGTGGGGCATGTGAGTCTGTTGAATGACCAGGGCTTGCTGGGCAGCTGGCGCTTCACACTTGGGCGCAACTTGCAGGCCCTGCGTTTGCAAGACCAGTTTCAAACGCAGTTGCAAAGCCACATCACCGGCTTGGCCCCCGTGGTGGCCGAAGGCCATTGCTGCCCCAGCTGCAAAGCGCCGCTGGCC
>JAGODZ010000149.1 GCA_017997975.1 Rhodoferax sp. | reverse complement strand
GAATGGTGATGGGGCGCTCCAACTCCACGCCTTGGTCTTTCAAGTAGCGGTGCAGGGCGGCGTCCACGCAGGTGAGGGCGACATGGTTGAGGGTGGAGCGGGTGCGCTCTCGAATGTGTTTGACCCGCGCCATGGACACCGCGGTGGTGGCAAATTGCCGACCCGCCGTGACCTGCCCGGTCAGGGGCGTGTCGGCGCTGGCCAAAAAGGGCAGCGCAATGGCGTTCTTCGTCAACTTGACGCTTTCAAGCAGCAGCATGGTGGCCAAGCGACCAATGCCAAGCGCACGCTTGCTTTGGCGAGTGACTTGGGTCCACACGTCTTGCATCACCTCGGTTTTGTGACGCACGCGCAGGGCCTTGCTGGAGCCGTGGCGAACCGTCCAAACCGGTTTCAACCCCAGGTCATCCGCGCTCACCGCCAGCCCTTGCGCCGTCCAGCGTGACATGGTGACGCCATCGGCCACGGCGTGGTGCATTTTTTGGTACAGCGCAAACGTGCCATGGGGCAGCCCGTCAATCACGTGCATCTCCCACAGCGGTTTGCTGCGGTCTAGGCGTGGTGTGTGGAGCTGAGACACGAAGGCGTAAAGCGCCTCTCGGTCGTTCGCGTCTTTGGGGAGCTTGTGGTAAAAAATATGCTGCGACAAGTCCACGGTGTCCAAGGCGCGCCAGTGCGGCATCGCGGTGAGTGAGAAGTGAATCACCCGGTTGAAGGGGGACTTCACATCAGTCAGCGTCAAATACTCTTGGTACAGCTTTTTAACAAAGGTGGCCCCCGCCTTCGCGGGTTTTTTGAACAGCAGCAGGCCACCCACGTGTTTGGGGCTGGCGTCAGATTCGGCAATGAAGAAGGCCAGGTCCAGCAGGGACAATTTGCTCATATCGGTTCCAGGTCGGTTTGATCAAAAAAAGAACAGAGGTGGCAGAGCGCACCTGCTGCACAGGCCTTACTTGGTTTGTAATTGAAACACCGGGCGACGCTCGCCAACGGGCATGGCACGCACATTACTCAGTGTGGTGGCTCGCCAAGGGGCGAGTTCAGCGCGCTGCGCGTCGTCTAGCCAACCGAGTTGATCCAATGCCTCCACCGTGGCAGCAAACAGCGCAGGTTTGTTGGCGTCGATGATCTTGATGGCCAAGGCCTCGCCCCGGCTTTTGCTGCCGACCACTTGAACGCCGTCGGCACCCACTTTGCTCACCCAATCACCGCGCCCGGCCCGCATGAAAGCCAGGTCGTTGCGGCCCGTGCCGGACACCAAGTCCGGGTGCGCTGTCATGGCCTCGCTCAAGGCGGCAAAGCTGGCACCAAATTCGCCGTCTCGCTCGCCACTGGCCAGTCGCGCGTAACCGTAAGCCAAGCGAGACAAAGGCATCGCGTAATTGGGTGCGGAGCAGCCATCAATGCCCATGCGAAAGTCTTGCTCATCCATGCCCACGGCGCGCGCCACATCGCGCCGAATGGCTTGCTGCAAAGGGTGGTTCGGGTCGATGTAGTCGTCCAGGCTCAAGCCATGCTGCACGCAGTAAGACAGAAAGCCTGCGTGTTTGCCGCTGCAGTTGTTGTGGCGTTCGTCAAACACCAAGTCGGCTGGAGGTGCTTGCTCTAGCGTGGCAAACAAACTGGGCACATGGCAGCCGCAGCGCAATGCTTTGTAGGTGAGTCCGGCTTGGTCGAGCATGCTTTGCGCTGTGGCCACATGCTTGGTCTCGCCGTTGTGGCTGGCGCACAGCAGCGCCAGCTGCTCAGAGGAGTAGCCAAATTGTTGGTGCCCACCCGCTTCCATAAACGGCAAGGCTTGCAGTGCTTTCAGGGTGGAGCGAGAGAAGGTCAGCCAATGCGGGTCACCGACCTGCGCCAGCAATTGGTTCTGGGTGTTAACAACAGCAATGGCACCGAAGTGGAGGCACTCTGAGGTGCCGCCACGGGTCAGTTCAATCAGGGGGGCGAAGTTCATAGGTTGATTGTGGCCCAGTCGCGGCCTCAGTGTTCGGGGTTGCCAGTCTAAACCGGCGTGTCATCGCGCGGTGAGCAGCGCTTATGTTCTACTTCGATTCATTTCTATACCTCCGGTGATGTCTTGCCATTGCCGTTTTTTTCGCCATGTTCAAAGCCCTTTTCCAACGGTGGCGTTCGTCACGGACTCGGTGGTCTCTCACGGGGGTGGAGCCACAGTCGCGCCGCGCCTTTCCCACCCAAGAGGAGTCCGCCGTGCTTCTGTCCAGCGCTGTGACGTGGATGCCACTCAGTTTGGCGCAGGCCCGTCTGGTGGTGAGCCACATGCGCCCGCAGCACATAGCGCAGGGCACTGTTTTTATTCAGGAGGGCGACGCCACCAACACGGACCTCATGTTTTTTGTGGTGCGCGGCGAGGTGGTGGTGGAGTCCATCGAGTTCACGCGTGACGACCCCATGACGGTGACCGTGCTCGGCCCCGGCAGCATGCTGGGCGAGTTGGCCTTGCTGGACGGGTCGCCCCGGTCTGCCTCTTGCACTGCCAGTACCCCCTTGTTCTGCGCCACTTTGGATCGGCCTGGCATGCTGGCTTTGTTGTCGGAGCATCCCGAGGTGGGTGCTCGAATGGTCATGGCCATGGCTTTGCGCATGGCGGACCGATTGCGTGACAACACCGTCAAACTGAAAAGGTTTGTGCAGCTCACGCGAATGCTGCAAGACGAGCTGGATAAACCTCAACTGCGGGGTCGTTGACCATGCGGCGGGTTCTTTCAGCCTTTACCAACACCCCATCGCTGCTGGTATTGGGAGGTGCGCTGGCTGCCGCTTTGGCCCTGTGGGTGACGGACCCCATTGTTCTGAGCAACCTGCGGGTCGCCCAATTTGACCAGTTTCAGCGTTGGCAGCCTCGCCAGGCGGGGCCCAATGTTGTGCGGGTGGTGGACGTGGACGAAGCCAGCTTGGCCGCTTACGGTCAGTGGCCTTGGCCGCGCACCCGACTGATGGAACTGGTGCAGCGCCTGCAAGAGGCCGGTGTGGCAGCCATCGCGTTCGATGTTTTGTTGGCCGAACCCGATCGCACCGCGCCCCAAGCCATGGCCAAACTCTGGCAAAGCGCGCCTGCCAACGCCGTCTTGCAAGCCTTGCCAGACCCCGACTTGGCGCTGGCCCAGGCGTTGAGCGGCGCGGGTGTGGTGCTGGGCAGCAGTTTGTCCCAGAGCGCAGCCCCCGACTTGGACGCTGACAGGGCGCAGCAGCCCGCCTTGCCTTTTCGTGTGGTCAGCACAGGCCCGCAGCCCGCTAAAGCGCTTGAGTTTGCCAGTGCCGTCTGGCCCCTGCCGCTTTTGTCCGCACAGGCCGATGGACTAGGGGCCATGAACTTCACGGCCGATGCGGATGGCGTGTTGCGCCGCGTGCCACTCCTGTTTCGCTTGAACGGGCAGTGGGTGCCCAGCTTGAGCGCTGAGACCTTGCGGGTGGCCCAAGGCGCACGCAACTACCTCGTGCGAAGCAACGAAGCGGGTGTGCAGGAGGTTCGTATCGGCGCAATCACCGTGCCCACCACGGCGCAAGGCGAAATTTGGCTGGATTTTGGTCAGCAACTTCCCGGCTTGTTGGTGCCCGCTGCCCACGTGCTCTCAGGGCAGCTCACTCAGGACCAGTTGAAAGGTCAGGTGGTGGTCATTGGCAGCACCGCCGCCGGACTGATGGATGTGCGCAGCAGTCCCTTGGGGCACTTGATGCCGGGGGTTCAGGCCCAAGCCATGGCGCTGAGCCAAATGCTCTCGGGACAGCACCTGCTGCGCCCGGCTTGGGCGCGAGGTGCCGAGGGGCTGGTGCTGCTACTGGGCATGCTGGCCACTGCTGTGGTGGCCTTGCGTGCGCCGGTTCGTTGGTCGGCGTCGCTGACGGGTCTGCTGGTCGCCACCCTATTGGCAGGCGCTTGGTGGGCCTTTTTGCATGAGCGATGGCTGCTGGACGCCCTCAACCCGGCGCTGGCCGTGTTGCTCACCTTTGGCCTGGCCAGCGGGGTCCGCCACCGTAAGACCGAACGCCAGCAGCGTTGGCTGCGCCAAGCCTTTTCCCGTTACGTGTCACCCAATCGGGTCGCGCACCTCATGGCTCACCCCGAGCAACTGGTGTTGAGCGGAAAACGCCAGCAGTGCAGCTTTGTGTTCACCGACTTGGCAGGCTTCACCAGCATGATTGAGGCCAGCGACCCGGGTCAGATTGTGAGCGTCATCAACGACTATTTAGACGCCATGCTGACCATCATCTTCAAACACGAAGGCACGCTCGACCGTTTTATGGGCGACGCTTTGGTGGTGATGTTTTCTGCCCCCGTACCGCAGGCCGACTACCGCCAGCGCGCCTTGGACTGTGCGCTGGACATGCACGCCTTTGCCTCCAGTTATGCCCGCCAGCAACAAGCCCGGGGGCTACCCTGGGGATCCACGCGCATTGGGGTGCACAGTGGCGAGGTGATCGTGGGCAATTTTGGCGGTCAAAATTTCTTTGACTACCGCGCCCTGGGCGACCCCATTAACACCGCCGCCCGATTAGAGAGTGTCAACAAACATCTGGGAACCCGGGTGTGCGTGTCGCAGGCGATTTTGGACGGCTGCCCCAATGCCCGCGTTCGCCCGGTGGGCCGCCTGTTGCTCAAAGGCAAATCGGCAGCCCTGCACGCCTTTGAGCCCATTGCCACGATGGACGCTACGGTGTGTGCCTCGCCAGCAGAGTACGCGGTCGCCTTTGAGGCCTTGCAGCATGGCCCTCCGGCGGCGGCACGGGCCCACTTTGAGGCGCTGGCGCTGCGCCACCCGCTCGACCCGCTTGTCGTGCTGCACTTGGCGCGCCTGCGCCAAGGCGAGTCAGGGGACTTGATTGTGCTGAGCGAAAAGTGAGGCGGCCGGTCAGCGCAGCGTGATCTCCACTCGCCGATTGCGGGCCTCAGCCACGTTATCGGCGGTGGGCACCAGCAAATTGTTTTCGCCATGCGACTCCACCACCATCACAGCACCCTGCAGACCCAAAGCCCGAAGCTGCGCCGCCATGGCCGTGGCGCGTTGCAGTGCCAGTGCCTGATTGGCCGCACTCGCACCCTGCGTATCCGTGTGCCCAATCACCGAAATATCCAGTGACGCGCGCACCTTGACCCGCTCCAACACCCGCGCCAGCACCTGCTTGGACTCTGGCGTGAGTTCACTGCCCTGACTGAAGTACAGCAAAAATTGCTCAGGCAATGGCGGACGGGCGGCCAGGGCCGCTCCAAAATCGGCCTGAAGCTGCTTGGGCGTGACTTCATAAGGGGGCGTTTTGCCATCCAGTGTCGTGGCCGTGTGATCGCGGGTCAGCACCTGGGTTCCCTGCGCCCCCGTCACCGTCACCTGCCCCAGTTTTCCGTCCGGGCTGGTCAAAAGCGCCACGTAAGAGACGGGCGCTGCACACGCGCTCAACAGCGCCACCAGCGCCAACGCCAAGACGGCTTTGCCAGGTTTCATCATGGTTTTCATTGCGTGTCCTCCACTTTGGCGACGAACTGGGTCCCGCGCACCCCGATGATGCCGGTGGGCGTCTTGACCGTGACGGCTGTGGGATTGAGTTTGGCAATCACGCCAGAGACGTAGTTCAGACTCCCCCGCGTGAGCCGGGTGCTCAACTTCAGGTCGCCTTCTGCGGGGGCGTAGAGGTACTCGTCCACCGTCATCTCGGTGTCAGGCCCGAACGACATCAGCGTGTTGTCCTTGAACGTGACCCCCATGGATGATGCTTTGCTTGTCTTGAGCAAACTGCCCAACAACACCGCCGTGCCCGGCTGCGCCTTGACCGATTGGCTGGCCGTGACCACAAAGGCCTCCCCGGTCACTGTTTTGACATAGCCCACCGGCTCAGGCACCGCTTGGGACCAAGCCAGCAGAGGCGCACCGACCAGGATGAATCCTGAGAGGGCACGCCCAATGGAATGCGAGTGTTTCATGAACTTCCTTTGTAGAACTGGGTTATTTCCGTTCCATTGCACCACAGCGGTGCTGGGAAAAGAAGAGTTTAGGGTTGCTATTGATTAAGTAGCTGCTTGCGCAGGTGGATAAAGGGTTAGCGCTCGATTTTATGATGATGTTTGTGCAAATTTTGTTCTGTGTTCAGCGTGAGTCGTCAGTTTTCCTCTTTGGTGGCCCGGGCCAGATTGGCATTGGACTTTAAGGATGTGTGAAATTCTTTCACTTGTCACCGTTTTTTGTAGATCGAGGTGAATAACGTCATAGTCGCCTGTTATACCGCTGCAAACCAGATGCAATACTCCCGTGCTGTCGTCCTTGTTTTTAGTTAGTTCTTAGGGCAGCAGCGCTTTCGCCGCCTTGATGCGCAGCGCCATCTCGACGTCGGGGTCGTTCATCACCGACAACAAAAAACGTCGGGGGTCGGTCTCTATGAGAGCCTGGACTGATGGCGCGCCCGAACCGCTAGCGTGCTTGGGCGCACCCGCTGGGTCGCTCACGTGAACAAGCGGCGTCTCACGCAGACCCAGCTCACTGCTTGCTCGCACCAGTTCGGACGGCGAGATGCTCTCCAAACGGCTCAACAATTGAGCTTGGGCATCCACACCGGGAGGCGCGTCCAACCACGGTTCGTCGGCAAACATACTCGCCAAACCCGGAGCCACAAAGGCAGACCATCGGCCTGTCTCCCCCTGAGGCGCAGGCACCAAAGTGGCTTGTATACCTTGTTGAGTGCTGGGCATGCATCGGACATGTCGTGCAGGAACTTGGCTCAAAAAGCGCTGGCACAGCGCGCCTAGAAAAGTCTGCGCTTCAGCCACGGGCACTGGCTCAACCAACGAGAGCCAGACCTGAAAACCGGCCCCGCCCGACACCGCGATGGCGGGTGTGGGCAAATCTAGATCCCCCTGGATGCCGTGGCACAGCGCCGCCACCGCCTCCCAGCCGGCTTGCTGCGCCACCTCGACCACCAAGGCCCGAACCCAGCCCTGCGCGTCCATCAGCGTTTCGCGTTCGCTGGCAGGATCGGCGACCAGGTAGAGGCGGCGTTGTTCCGTTTGTAATCGGTTCATGCTGGGGATGATTGAAGGGTCGGGTTGTGGGTCGTTGAACCGTTCAAAGCGGCAACTGCGGCCCGTCTTGGCCGATGCTCACGAGCACGCCGCAGCCCCGGGTTTCAAACAAATCGACGCGGTACAGCTGGGGCAAAGCGCTGCGGGCTTTGGCCAGCACCCAGTGGGCAATGCTGGCGGTGTCGCAGTCGGTCAGGTCGGGAATCTCGTACAGCGGTTTGTGGTCGAGCAGCTTGAAGAGTGGGTTGAACACCTCCTTGACGTCACCAAAATCCACCGTCCACCCCTTGATCTCATCCAGCGGCGCGCTCAGGTGCAAGCGCAAGGTGTAGGTGTGGCCGTGCAGCTGGCGCCGGGGGTGACCTTCGGGCGCGTGCTTGAAGCGCAGAGCACTGTCCAGCGTGAGTTCTTTCCAGATTTGGTAGGTACTGCCGTCATAGTGGGCACCGCAGCTGGCGGTCTCGTACACCGTGACGCCGCGCAGCGTGGGCAGACCGGGCTGCAGGCGCTGCCAGACCCAGCTGGACAACATCTCGCTGGTGGGGTTTTCCAGTCCCACCAACTCGTTCAGGCAGGCGTGGTCCAACTGGGCATGAAGGGGTGCCCACGCGGCGTCCAACTGCTCGTAACCCAGGCGGTTGGTGTCAGTTGAATCGTCCCAACCCATGTGAAGAATGGCCTCAAAACCGTGGCCGTGCATATTGCCGCACTTGTGGCCCGCAGGCACATTCGGCAGGTAGTGCGCCGAGTGAAAAGCATAGCGGCGCCACAGCGTCACTTGCCCGCTGGCGCTGACCTCGCAGCCTTCGGTTGTGGTGCTTTGCAACGCGACCGCACTCAAGCCCGGCACGGCGCACTGGCTTTGCACCCAACGGGCGAGGTTGGGGTTGGTGGGCGACGCCACTTGGTCATTGAGCAAACGGTAGTCCAACTGGGCGGCAACAGGGGCCAGCACCGCCTGCAGGCTGTCCAACTCGCCCCCGGGAAAGGGCGTTGAGCCAAGCGGCGGACAGCAGCGCAAGCTGGCCAAAAAGCCATGGCCATGCAAGCCGTGGGCGCGGTGCCCGACGGGTAATTCATCAATCCGTCGGGCGGCTTCAAAGGCGGCGGTGGCCACAAAGGTTGTCTTGTTCGTCACGTCTAACTTTCGGCACAGTAGCAAAAGGCCGGACAGCCCACAAGCAGCCCAGCGAAG
>JAGODZ010000148.1 GCA_017997975.1 Rhodoferax sp. | reverse complement strand
GGCATCACTCTGACGGATGCCAATGGCAAAACCTATTTGGATGCGTGTGGCGGCGCGGCCGTGTCGTGCCTGGGGCATGGGCACCCAGAGGTGCTGGCGGCCATGCATGCGCAGATCGACAAGTTAGCTTATGCCCACACCAGCTTTTTCACGACCGACGTGGCCGAGGAGTTGGCGGATGTATTGATTGAGTCGGCACCCGAAGGCATGAGCCACGTCTACTTTGTCAGTGGCGGCTCCGAGGCCATGGAGGCCGCGCTCAAGATGGCGCGTCAGTATTTTGTGGAAATTGGCGAGCCCCAGCGCCAGCATTTTGTGGCGCGCAAGCAGAGTTACCACGGCAATACGCTGGGGGTGTTGGCGGTGGGTGGCAATGAATGGCGGCGGGCCCAGTTTCGTCCTCTGTTGATCGACGTCGCCCACGTGTCACCCTGCTACGCGTACCGGGACCAAACGGCCACCGAAACGCCCGAGGCCTATGGCCAGCGTTTGGTACGCGAGCTGGAAGAAACCTTTGAGAGGCTGGGCCCCGGCAATGTGATGGCCTTCGTCGCCGAAACCGTGGGCGGTGCTACCGCCGGTGTGTTGACGGCCGTGCCGGGTTACTTCAAAGGCGTGCGTGCGTTGTGTGACCGCCATGGCATTCTGCTGATTCTGGATGAGGTGATGTGCGGCATGGGGCGCACTGGCACTTTGCACGCGTGTGAACAAGAGGGCGTCGTGCCTGACCTCATGGCGGTGGCCAAAGGCTTAGGTGGCGGCTACCAGCCGATTGGTGCGGTCATGGCGCAGTCCACACTGGTGGAGACGTTTCGCAAAGGCAGCGGCATGTTCCAGCATGGCCACACCTACCTCGGCCACGCGGTGGCTTGTGCAGCTGCGCTGGCGGTGCAGAAGGTGATACAGCGCGATGGTTTGTTGGCGCAGGTGAGGGCACGGGGCGCCACGTTGCAGGGCTTGTTGCAAACCCAGTTTGGCAACCACCCGAATGTGGGCGACATTCGAGGTCGGGGCTTGTTCTGGGGCGTTGAGTTGGTGGCGGATCGGGGCACCCAGCAATGGTTCGACCCGGCCTTGAAATTGCACGCCCGAATCAAACGGGAGGCGATGGCCCAGGGGTTGATGGTTTACCCGATGGCGGGCACGGTCGATGGCAAAAACGGGGACCATATTCTTATAGCACCGCCTTTCATTAGCAGTGAAGCTGATTTGACTGCGATCGTGGCCCGCTTGGGCAAAGCGGTCGATGTGGCACTTGCCTCTTGCCGCCGTCAAGGGGTTGCGATTGATTAGAGGTGCTAATGTCAGATAACCAATTTGCGATTCACAGGGGTCTTATTCCGTTTGGCGAAGTCATCGGGGTAGTATTCCCAATTCCTGTGAATGCGAAACACGCCTGCAACGCACGGTCCTAAAGGATGCGTTGTCGAGTCAGTTCAGAGCGCGTACGATGCAACGTCGCACTGAACAGCGTCATCCAGTTCCCCCGTCTGACAAAGAGGGGTTACGGGGATTTTCCCAAAAAGGTTTCGGCCTTTCAATTCTGAAAAACAAGGAGTCACTATGCGTACTTTTCTGAAATCTTCTGCCTCTGGTTTGAGCGTGATTGCTGCCGCCATTGCCATGGTTGCCCCAGTCGGCACGGCCCATGCACAACAAAAATTCATGACCATCGGCACCGGCGGTGTGACCGGCGTGTACTACGCAGCGGGTGGTGCCATTTGCCGTTTGGTCAATAAAGACCGCGCTCGCCATGGCATTCGTTGCTCGGTGGAATCAACGGGCGGTTCCGTGGTGAACATCAACACCATCAAGGCCGGAGAGTTGGACTTTGGCGTCGCTCAGTCCGACGTGCAATACAACGCCTTTAACGGCAAACAGCAGTTTGAAAAAGATGGCAAACACAGCGATTTACGTGCCGTGTTCTCGATTCACCCCGAGCCCTTCACCGCCTTGTCTCGCAAGGAAGCCAACATCACCAAGTTTGAAGACTTCAAAGGCAAGCGTTTCAACGTGGGCAACCCCGGTTCTGGCAGCCGCGCGGCGATGGACCAGTTGCTTGAAGGCATGAAGTGGACGATCAGCGACTTCGGTTTGGCAGCAGAGTTGAAGGCTGACGAGCATGGTGCCGCGTTGTGTGACAACAAGATTGACGGGTTCTTCTACGGCGTGGGCCACCCTTCAGCCAACATCCAAGACCCCATCACCACCTGTGGTGCGAAGTTGGTCCCTTTGACCGGGCCTGTGGTTGACAAGTTGGTTAAGGACAATAGCTTCTACGCCAAGGTCAATATTCCTGGCGGTTTGTACGCGGGTCACCCCAACCCAACGCCCACCTACGGCGTATTGGCGTCGTTTGTGACGTCAGCCAAGGTGCCTGACGTGACGGTGTATGAGTTGACCAAAGCGGTATTTGAGAACTTTGACGACTTCAAGAAGTTGCACCCTGCTTTTGCCAACCTTGATCCTAAAAACATGATCAAAGACGGTCTTTCGGCACCCCTCCACCCTGGCGCGGTGAAGTACTACAAAGAAAAAGGCTGGATGTAAGTCCGGTTCGCTGAAGTCCATTTGACTGAGGCTGCAAAAAGCTCTGACTCGTCAGAGCTTTTTGCGTTCGATAAACACAACAATAAAAACTAAGCAATAAAAGAGGTGACTATGAATGCAAAAACGGCAAGCAAGCCGGCAGCTGACGTTGACGTCAACAAATTGGTGGCTGAAAACGACATTGGCGCGCGCTCCCCTGGCCCGGTGATGAGTCGCTTTCTGCTGTACGTCGCCATCGCTTGGTCAATGTTCCAGCTCTGGATTGCGTCACCTCTGCCTTTTAGTACTGGCTTTCTGGTCTTCAACGACACCGAGACGCGGGCGATTCACCTGTCCTTTGCGGTGTTTTTGGCGTACATGTCGTACCCTGCTTTCAAAGGTTCGCCCAGCGATCGCATTCCGCTCAGCGACTGGATTTTTGCGTTGGTGGGCACCTTTTGCGCCGCCTACTTATTTATCTTCTACCGTGAGCTGGCGACGCGTCCGGGTCAGCCCACCGACATGGATGTTTACACCGGGCTGATTGGCATGGCCCTGCTGCTGGAGGCGACGCGGCGTGTGCTGGGCTTGCCGATGGTGATCGTGGCGCTGCTGTTTCTGGTGTACACCTTTGGTGGTCCCTACATGCCTGACATGATTGCGCACCGTGGATTCTCACTGAATCGGGCCATGAGCCACCAGTGGTTGACGACCGAAGGTGTCTTCGGTGTGGCGCTGGGCGTGTCGAGCAGTTTTATTTTCCTGTTTGTGTTGTTTGGATCGCTGTTGGACAAGGCGGGCGCAGGGAACTACTTCATCAAATCCGCGTTTGCCTTGTTGGGCCATATGCGGGGTGGACCGGCCAAGGCGGCGGTATTGTCGTCGGCCGCCACGGGCATTATTTCGGGCTCGTCCATTGCGAACGTGGTCACCACGGGCACGTTCACTATTCCGTTAATGAAGCGGGTCGGTTACCGAGATGACCAAGCTGGCGCGGTGGAAGTGTCCAGTTCCGTGAATGGGCAACTCATGCCACCGGTCATGGGCGCAGCGGCCTTCCTGATGGTGGAGTACGTGGGTATTCCTTATGTCGAGGTCATGAAGCACGCCTTTTTGCCCGCCATCATTTCCTACATTGCGCTGCTTTATATCGTGCACCTAGAGGCATTGAAGGCCAATATGGTGGGTTTGCCCCGGAGAAACCCGGGCTCCACCAGTTCTCGGTTGGTGTCATTTGGCCTGACGATTGCTGGTTTTTTCGTGCTGTCGGGTGCTGTGTATTGGGGTATCGGCTGGATCAAGACCGTCATGGGTGGCGGCGCCGTCTGGGCGATTGGTGTCGGCCTGTTGGCTTCTTATATTGGACTGCTCTGGTTTGGCTCCAAGCAGCCTGAGTTGGAACTCGATGACCCCGATGCACCGGTGTTTGAATTGCCGGAAACCGGTCCGACCGTGAAATCGGGCTTGCACTACCTGTTGGCAGTCGTCGTTTTGATCTGGTGCTTGATGGTCGAACAAATGTCGCCTGGTCTATCGGCCTTCTGGGCCACTTTGTTCATGATGTTTGTCATCGTGACACAGAAGCCCATCATTGCCTACTTTCGGGGCCGAGGGGGCTTGCAGGAGGCGACCAAGCAAGGCGGCGTTGATCTGGTGGACGGTCTGGCTGTGGGCGCGCGCAACATGATCGGTATTGGCGTGGCCACGGCGGCGGCCGGCATCATTGTGGGCACCGTTTCTCTCACTGGTGTCGGGCTGATCATGACCGAGGTGGTTGAATTGCTGTCGGGTGGCAACCTGATGCTGATGTTGATCCTGGTGGCCATCATCAGTTTGATTCTGGGTATGGGTTTACCAACCACCGCCAACTATATTGTGGTGTCCACACTGATGGCACCCGTGGTGGTTGAATTGGGTGCTCAAAGTGGTTTGCTGGTGCCCTTGATTGCGGTCCACCTGTTCGTCTTTTACTTTGGACTGATGGCGGACGTCACGCCGCCGGTGGGGCTGGCCTCGTTTGCAGCGGCGGCGATTGCCAAGGCGGATCCCCTGAAAACGGGGGTAACGGCCTTCTTTTACAGCATGCGCACCGCCATCTTGCCCTTCCTTTTCATCTTCAACACGCAATTGCTTTTGATGGATTTGACGGGTCCGCTGCACTTGATTCTGACGGTGGTCAGTGCCACGGTCGCGATGCTGGTGTTCGCGGCGGCCACGCAAGGCTATTTTCTAGTGAAGTCGCGTTGGTACGAATCGCTGGCGCTGCTGTTGATTACATTCACTCTGTTTCGCCCGGGTTATTGGTGGGATATGGTCTATCAGCCTTATAGGGAGGTGCCTGCTGCGCAGATGGGGCAATTGATTGAAGACGCGCCTGTGAATTCCGCTAAACGTCTCTGGATCGAGGGTACCAATCTGGATGGAAAAGACATCCGCAAAGGCGTTTTATTGCCACTGGGCGAAAAAGGAACGGCTCGCGAGCGTATGGCGCAAGCGGGCGTGAACGCCATGGTCCAGGGCGATGCCATGCTAATTACTCAGGTGAAATTTGGCAGTCGGGCAGAAAAACTTGGCATGGAGCAAGGCTTCAAAATTGTTTCTGCTGAAGTGCCTGCCGATCGCCCTGACAAAGAGTGGATGTTTCTGCCCGCCATTGCGCTCCTCGCCCTCGTTGTCCTCTTGCAGCGCGCACGGGGTCGGCGTGTGGCCCCTATGGCGCCAGTGAGCAAGCGCCCGACATGACCCGCGTTGCCTTGATCCATGCGTTGGCGCATTCCGTCGGGCCCATCAACGACGTGCTGGCGCGCGAGTGGCCAGAATGCCAACGCATGAACCTGCTGGATGACAGTTTGTCCGCTGATTTGGCGCGGAATGCGCGCGGTCTCGATGCGGCCATGCACGACCGTTTCGAGGCTTTGGCTGCCTATGCTGAGAGTACGGGGGCGTCCGCCATCCTGTTCACTTGCTCCGCCTTTGGCCCTTGCATTGAGGCCGTTGCTGCGCGTCGTCCCTATCTGCCTGTGCTCAAACCCAATGAGGCCATGGTGGCTGACGCCTCTGCGATGGGGCGTCGCGTGGGGCTGATTGCTTCATTTGCACCGACGCTCGCCTCCATGCCCTCGGAATTTCCTCCCGGTGTGGAGGTGATCACTGACCTGGCTGAGGGTGCTATGGAGGCACTCAACAGCGGGCAAATCGAGCGCCATGATGAAATAGTGGCGGCGTCGGCGCTGCGTTTGGCCAGCCGGGGTTGTGATGTGATTGCCTTGGCGCAATTCAGTATGGCACGGGCCCAAGACGCCGTTTGTCGGGTCGTGCGGGTGCCGGTATTGACAACGCCGGGCAGTGCCGTGGCGTCTCTGCGCCACCGTCTCGCCGCCTAATTTCGACTAAACTGCCGGCCTAAAGGAAGCTGGGATGGGTTTCTACGTATAATCTGAGGCTTTGCGGCAAGTGCTGGATGTAACCTGCGCGTAATGTGAGGTACTGATAATGACGCCAGATGCTGATAAAGATCTAGGTGGGTTTGATGATCTGGAGTTCAAGCAACTCACCGCAGAAGAAGTTAAATTTTTGCGACACGCGTCACGGCCTGTGTCGCCTTGGCAAGTGGTGGCTTTGCAGGCTTTGGTTGGATTCACGGTGGCAGTGCTGGCGTGGGTATTCACTGGCAAGCAGTTGGTCGGTTGGTCAGCTGCTTATGGCTCACTTGCGGTGGTGTTGCCGGCTGTAATTTTTGTTCGTGGCCTGGCTCGCCAGCAGGGAGCGCCCAATGCGGGGTCCGCTTTAGGCGGATTTTTTATGTGGGAAATGGTCAAGATTGCCCTAACCGTCGCCATGTTGTTTGCGGCACCCAGGGTGGTTTTGAGTTTGAATTGGTTGGCATTGCTGGCCGGTTTCGTGGTGACGATGAAGGTGTATTGGGTGGCCATGTGGTTGCACTCAAGGCGCAATAAATCGGTCGCAAATATTCATTGAAGAGGTTTATTGGTGACATATGGCTGCTGCTGAAATCGCTGGATCACATGGTCCGAAGGCTGGGGAATACATCCAGCACCACCTGCATCATTTGCAGAAAAATTTCTCTTTTGAAAACGTCGAGCAAACGAGCTTGGTCGATTTCAGCCTCTTTAACCTCGACTCTTTGGTGACCTCAATCATTTTGGGTGTTTTAGGTTGTTTCTTGCTTTGGCGTGCAGCCCGAAAAGCGACATCCGGTGTACCTGGTCGCTTTCAAGCTGCCGTTGAGATTGTGTCGGAAATGGTCGAAACTCAGGCCAAAGGCGTGATTCACAATGCGGCCAGTCGCAAACTGGTGTCCCCGTTGGCTTTAACGGTGTTTGTCTGGATTTTCCTGATGAATGCGATGGACATGCTGCCCGTCGATGCCTTGCCAGTGCTGTGGCACAGCGCCGGTCCGGCGCTGGGATTCAAAGACTACTTGCGCGTCGTTCCAACAGCCGATTTGTCGAGTACGCTAGGTTTGTCCACCAGTGTTTTGCTGATTTGCTTGTTTTACAGTGTCAAGATCAAAGGCTTGGGCGGTTGGACGCATGAGTTGATCGCGGCTCCGTTTGGTGACAAGGTTTATTTGTATCCCGTCAACTTCTTGATGCAGCTGATTGAGTTTGCTGCCAAGACAGTTTCACACGGCATGCGACTGTTCGGCAATATGTTTGCCGGCGAACTGATTTTCATGTTGATCGCCCTGATGGGTGGCGCATGGGCCTGGCAATTTAACCCGCTGGCAGGTGGGTTCTGGCTAGGATTTGGGCATGTGGTCGCTGGAACAGTGTGGAGTATTTTCCATATTTTGGTGATTACGCTGCAAGCCTTCATCTTTATGATGTTGACGCTGATTTATGTGGGGCAGGCCCACGATTCACACTGATCGTTTTTTCTTTTTCTTTATTCTTTTTTCTGTTACTTAGGAGCAATCATGGAAAACATTCTCGGCCTCGTGGCACTCGCTTGCGGTTTAATCGTTGGTTTGGGTGCAATGGGTGCATCTATTGGAATCGCTCTGATGGGTGGTAAGTTTCTTGAGGCTTCGGCACGCCAGCCAGAATTGATGAACGAATTGCAAACCAAGATGTTCATCTTGGCAGGTTTGATCGACGCGGCCTTCCTGATTGGTGTCGCTATCGCTCTGCTGTTTGCGTTTGCCCAGCCTTTTGCCATCTAATTTTGGCTAATCTTTCACGCTTGAAAGGGAAAAAGCTGTGAACATCAACGCAACCCTGTTCCTGCAGGCGGTCGTTTTTGCGATTCTGGTTTGGTTCACGATGAAATTCGTGTGGCCGCCGATCACAAAAGCGCTTGACGAGCGGGCACTGAAAATCGCCGACGGCTTAGCCGCTGCCGACAAAGCTAAATCAGAACTCTCTTCCGCTAACAAGCGCGTTGAGTCTGAGTTGGCGACATCGCGCACCGAGACCGCAGCTCGCTTGGCTGATGCTGAGCGCCGTGGACAAGCCATTGTTGAAGAGGCGAAAGCCAAAGCAACAGAAGAGGGCCAGAAAATCATCGCTGCCGCCAAGGCGGACGCAGAGCAGCAAAGCATCAAAGCACGCGAGGCTCTTCGGGAGCAGGTGGCTATGCTGGCTGTGAAGGGTGCCGAACAGATTCTCCGCAAGGAAGTCAATGCCGGTATTCATGCGGATTTGCTCGGTCGTTTGAAGACCGAGCTGTAAGG
>JAGODZ010000379.1 GCA_017997975.1 Rhodoferax sp. | reverse complement strand
CGGCCAATCGAGCCGCATCAATTTGCCCGCTGGCAGCCAAAATGCCCAAGGCAATCGGCAAATCGAAGCGGCCCGAATCTTTGGGCAAATCAGCAGGAGCCAAGTTGACCGTGATGCGCTTGTTGTGTGGAAACTCCAGCCCGGAGTTTTGGATGGCGGAGCGCACCCGCTCGCGCGCCTCCTTCACCTCGACATCGGCCAACCCCACCAGCGTGAAGCTTGGCAAGCCATTGGCCAGATGGACCTCAACGGTGACCGCCGCTGCATCCAAGCCGAGCAGGGCACGGCTTTGCACCAAAGACAGACTCATGCGGGTTCCTCTCCAAAAAGGTGCACTCCAAGCGCTGCACCACGACATTGATCGCACCAAGGCGGTGCGTACTGTTTATTTATACATGCATATTAGCGCAACTCCCCTCTTGCGCATGCGGCCAAAACGCAACAAACCCAGCAATAAATAGTTGGCACGAACCCTGCATAAAGCTCCTGTCCCGATTCAGCTGGCGCCCCCATTGCCAGTCGACACCACTCAATTGATTTCACGCTCAGGAGAACCCATGAAACTCGTCACTGCCATCATCAAACCATTCAAGCTGGACGAAGTGCGCGAAGCCCTTTCGTTGATCGGCGTGCAGGGCATCACGGTCACCGAAGTCAAAGGCTTTGGCCGTCAAAAGGGCCACACCGAGCTGTACCGTGGTGCCGAGTACGTGGTCGACTTTTTGCCCAAAGTGAAGATTGAAGCTGCCATCTCCGATGAGCTGGTCGAGCGCGTGATTGAAGCCATTGAAGACGCCGCCCGCACGGGCAAGATTGGCGACGGCAAGATTTTTGTGACGCCCATCGAGCAAGTGGTGCGCATTCGCACCGGCGAAACCGGTCAAGACGCGCTCTAAAGCCACCCCACTCCTCCTCCCCACGAGTAAGAACCATGAAAAAACGACTTGCCTCTCTTGTTTTGGGTCTGAGCCTGCTGGGTGGTGGTGCCATTGCCTTGGCCCAAACCACCGAAGCCACCCCTGCTGTGACCGCCTCGGCTGCTGAGGTGTCGGCTGCGCCAGCCGCTCTAGCCGCTGTAAAAGCCACACCCGTAATGGCTGCAACGACTGTGCTTACCGAAGCCGCCCCCGCTGCGGCCGCACCCACTCCCACGGTGGACAAAGGCGACACGGCCTGGATGATGATCTCCACCGTGCTGGTCATCATGATGATCATCCCCGGCTTGGCCCTGTTTTATGGCGGCTTGGTGCGCAGCAAAAACATGCTGTCCGTGCTGATGCAAGTCATGGTGGTGTTCTCGCTGATCTCGGTGCTGTGGGCTGTTTATGGTTACACACTGGCGTTTGGGGGCGAAGGGCTGATTTGGGGCAACCTCAGCAAGTTGTTCCTCAAAGGCATCACCCCCGCGTCGCTGGCGGACACGTTCACGGCGGGAGTCAAGATTCCTGAGTTCATTTTTATTGCCTTCCAGGCCACGTTTGCCGGCATCGCCTGCGCGCTGATTGTGGGCTCGTTTGCTGAACGCATGAAGTTCTCTGCCGTGCTCTTGTTCAGCACGTTGTGGTTCACCTTCAGCTACTTGCCCATCGCCCACATGGTGTGGGGCTCGGGGGGTTACTT
Source organism: Rhodoferax sp. (assembly GCA_017997975.1). GTDB lineage: Bacteria > Pseudomonadota > Gammaproteobacteria > Burkholderiales > Burkholderiaceae_C > Rhodoferax. Next base: position 956 of record JAGODZ010000379.1, on the reverse strand, counting down.
GCTCGGTAAAGGTGCACTGGACTTCGCTGGCGGCACCGTGGTGCACATCAACGCAGCAGTGGCGGGCTTGGTCGGTGCCTACATGGTGGGCAAGCGCATTGGCTACGGCAAAGAAGCCATGGCCCCACACAGCCTGACACTGACCATGGTCGGTGCCTCCATGCTGTGGGTGGGCTGGTTTGGGTTCAACGCCGGTTCCAGCTTAGAGGCCAATGGCGGTGCCACCTTGGCGTTCATCAACACCTTGTTGGCCACCGCCGGTGCGGTGTTGGCTTGGTCCATTGGTGAAGCCCTGCACAAAGGCAAAGCGTCGATGCTGGGCGCGGCGTCTGGCGCGGTCGCTGGCTTGGTGGCCATCACACCCGCTTGCGGAACTGTCGGCCCCATGGGCTCCATCGTCATCGGCGTGCTCGCGGGCTTCGTCTGCTTGTGGGGCATTGGCGGCCTGAAGCGCATACTGGGTGCAGACGACACGCTCGACGTGTTCGGCATCCACGGCGTAGGCGGTATTTTGGGCGCGTTGTTGACTGGCGTGTTCACCGCCCCCAGCCTGGGTGGCACCGGTGCCGCTGACTTCTCCATCGTTCACCAATTGGGCGTGCAGGCTGAAGGCGTGTTGATCACCATCGTCTGGTCCGGTGTGGTGGCCTTCATTGCCTACAAACTGGTGGACGTGGTCTTGGGACTGCGCGTGAGCGAAGAAGACGAACGCGAAGGCTTGGACATCACGTCCCACGGCGAAACCGCTTACAACCGCTGATCGGGCGCACGCGGCCTCAGGCAGTGTGACCATCTCTTTGAACCCACTGGGGCCTCTGGCCCGGTGGGTTTTTTCATGGGTGGTTGGGGCTTTCGTACGCTAATTGCACGATCCGTTAGTCAAGATGGGGCTGAGCCGTGTCGGTACACGGAAGTGTCTCGATGAGGGCGTATGGTTGACCTAAACTCTATGAGGT
>JAGODZ010000378.1 GCA_017997975.1 Rhodoferax sp. | reverse complement strand
GTTCCAACAAGCCCAAAATGTTGAGCAGCGTGCTTTTGCCCGAACCGGAGGGGCCCATGAGGGCAATGAACTCGCCCGAGGCGATTTGCAGGTCCAGCCCATGCAGCACCTCGGCCTCGGTAGGGCGGCCCACGTTGTAGCTTTTCTTGACACCAGACAGGGCAATCAGGCCAGCACCGCTTTTGGATTCAGACATGGGCACGCTCAAATCCGAATGGCCTGTGCCGGATCCAGCCGGGCGGCACGCCGAGCCGGCGCAATGGCGGCCAGCACGCCACACACTGTGGCCACCAACGCCACTTGCAGCGCGGTGCTGGGCGGCAGGCTGATGTTGAACAGTGGCAAGCCGTCGGACCCCAACACAAAGCGGGTGAACAGAAAAATCAGCGCCACCGCCAGCAGCAGCCCCACGATTGATCCGATGGCCCCCACCACCGCGCCTTGAATCAAAAACAGGCGCAGCACCTGTCCGCGCGTGGCCCCCATGGCCCGCAAAATACCAATCTCGCGCTGCTTTTGTACGACGGAGACCACCAGCACACTGGCAATGCCCAGCACCACCACCGCCAACACCACGCCCCGAATGATGCTGGTGCTGACCGACTGGGCATTCAGCGCCGACACCAGCTGGGCGTTGCTTTCTTGCCAACTCTCAATCTTGTACGGGTACTGCGCGCGCCACTGGCCCGCTAAGGTTTGCGCCACCCACACGTCGCGCAGCGTCACATCCAAGCTGGTGGCACCACCCGGCAGCGCCAATAAGTTTTGCGCCGCACGCAGGGGCACGATCACGGTGCGGCGGTTCAAGTCTTTGACACCCAAATCGACCAGTGCTGTCACGCGCAGAATCTCACTGCGCAACCCCGTTTGCACTGTGAGCCGGTCGCCCACCCGCACCCCCAAATCTTTGGCCAACTCGCGCCCCAGAATGGATTCACCCGGCTCCAGCCGCGCCACCCCACTCACCACCTTGCCACGCAGGCCCACCACACGGTCATAGCGGTCCAAGTCCACACCCAACAGCGCAATGGATTGCACCGCTTCACCGCGCAGCGCCAGCCCTGCGCCTGACACCATGGGTGACACCCCCGCCACCTCAGGCAGGGTTTCAAGCAGCGGCACCACCGCCTGCCAGTTCACCACCGAACGCAGGCGCTGTGCACGAGGTTGCGTCTCGCTCAGCACCATGGTGCCTGCGGGCACCAGCGCGGCGGGCAAAACCAAATCGTCAGGGGCTTTGACGGTGATGTGAGCCTGCGCGCCCAAGGTCTTGGCCAGGGTGTTGGCTTGCAGGCCGTTAATAAGTGCAGAAATGTAGGCGATGACGGCCACCCCGGCTGCCACGCCCACGATGATCAGCACTGTTTGCATGCGCCCTTCGCGCAAAAACCGCAGGGCCACGCGGAGCTCGAAACCAGGCCAGCGCATGAGCGTCAGCGCCCCATGGCGTTGGCCATGGCCCCACCGGCCTCTTCAGCTTTGGCCGCTAGGGGCGCGGCAGCGGGCTGCCAATCCACCACTTTAGGCCGCACACGGCCACCCGCTGCGGCGCTGCCACGGCGAAGCACCGTGTCGCCTTCTGCCAGCCCCTCCAAGACCTCAACGGCACCCAGGGTGCGCAGTCCCAAGCGCACGCGGCGTGGCTCGGCTCGACCGTCTTGCACGACCAGCACCTCGGCCTGATTACCTGGCACCTGCGCACGCAGCGCCGATTGCGGCAACACCAGCGCCGCATCGACCCGGGCGGTCTCTACTTCAATCGACAGCGTCATGTCTTCCCGCAAAAAAGCGGGTGGCTCGCCGTCCAATGCAAACTTCACTTCAATCGCGCCGCGCTGCGCGTCCACCGCCGGTGCCAAACTCAGCACCCGGGCTGTAAAGCGCTGCGCAGGAAAGGCATCCGCCAACACGGCCGCCGTCTGGCCGGGGCGCAATTGCTCTAAAAAGCGTTCGTCCACTTGGGCCACCAACTGCGTCGGGCCGACCAGTGCCAAACTCATCAGCGCTTTGCCAGGTTGCACGATTTGCCCTGGCTCCACGGACCGCAACAACACCCGGGCATCGGTGGGTGCGCGCAATGTGGCTTGTGCCAAACGTGCTTGCGCTGCCAGCGTGGCGGCGCGGGCAGCCTCTAACTGCGCCTGCGCTTGCACCAGATCGGTCCCGCCATCGGCATTGGCCTGGACTTGGGCGCGGGCGCTGCGCACTTGCTCTTGCGCCACCGTCGCAGCGCGGCGGGCTTCATCGGCCTGCGCCGCACTGAAAAATCCTTGCACCACCAGCTGTTGTGCCCGTGCCAGCGCCGCCTGGGCGGTGCGCTCTGTCGCTTCGACTTGGCCCAGTGTGGCCTGCGCTGTGGTTCGGCCACTGCTGCGCAGACCCGCCAGGCGTGCCTGTGCTTGATGCTGCGCTGCTTCGGCTTGCGCCAGCGCCGCGCGCCATTCTTGGTCTTCCAACTGCACCAAAATGTCGCCTGCACGCACTGTGGCGCCCTGCACCACCCGCACGTCACCCACACGGCCTGTCACGGTGCTGCCCACGTCCACCCTTGAGAGCGTGGCCACACCCGCTGAAAACTGCAGCGT
>JAGODZ010000377.1 GCA_017997975.1 Rhodoferax sp. | reverse complement strand
GAAGGTGGTGCATGCGATGGGCTTGCAGATCAACGTTCAGCCCACGTCGAACGTCTGAGCCGGCGTCCCGTTATTGGCGTGCAAGCTGCAGAGAGAGAGAGAGAGGGAGTCCGTGACGGGCTAAATCAAGCTTCTGGTCTTTGTGGGGCAATCTCTGTTTCTGAAATCTCGTTGGAATAGGTGGATTGACCGTCATCGATCTTTCGCACCAAGTCCTGCAAGCTCTCCAACTGCCCCGCTTTATCGGCCAAGGCGATGCGCAGGCGTTCAAGGTCGGCAGCCAACGATTGAGTGAGCCCCTTACCCAACTCCCCGGCCAGCTCATCAAGCTGGGTGCAGACCTGTTGCACCGCCTGATCAAGCCGCACAGCCAGCGTTTGCTGCAACTCAGCAACCACTTGCGCCAATCGCTCTCGCAGCGCGGACATTTCACCGCTGCCACGCAGATCACCAGAAAAACCCGCCAAGGCTTCACTGGGGTCGAGGGCCACCCTATTCAATTGCGGCCAAGGCAAACGGCCAAGCGTGGTGTCAATCAATGCGCGCAAGCCACGCGGGTCGAAATCATCACTGCGGGTGTCCAACACCACCAGCAATTCGCGGCGCAGCCCGATAGAAAGGGTCGCTGGGGCAATCAGTTTGTCGAACAGGTCGAGCAGATGTCGGCTGGAATCTTCAAAGTAATGGCGCAGGTTCTCCAGCGCGTCTGCAACCGCCAGATAGCGGTAGGTGGTGGTCTCGGTGTAAGACTCGGTGTGTGAGCTTCCCCATGAAAACGGGTTGTACCACCTGGAGTCGCTCACCTGCATACTTCGCCGGTGGGTTTCGTGGCCCGTGCGATCTTCCAAATGGCGGGCGCGACTGGCCCTTTGCTGTAGGTCACTCAACACTTGCCGAGCCTGGGTGCGCGCCGCCTGGGCCTGCCCCCGCACATAGCTTTCTACAGAGCAGACAGACAGGCGTAGAGGGTGAAGAAAGAAAGCAGAGGCCTTCTCATGCATCGTGGATAGATGAAAGGCTCAAAATCAATAGCACCTCACGCAGGCTGCATGCGGGTTACAGCCCTAAAAGGCTTACAAGTTCCGCTGTCAGCCCGATTGCCCCGCTCGGCGTTGTTCACGCAGCATAAACAGGTACAACCCTTCCACCTTTTCACGCGCCCACGGGGTTTTGCGCAAAAACTTCAGGCTGGATTTGACGCTGGGGTCCAGCACAAAGCAGCGCACGGGAATGCGTTGGCCCAATTCGTCCCAACCGTAGTGGTCGGCCAACGCGGTCACGATGGCCTCCAGCGTGAGGCCGTGCAATGGGTTGTGCACTTGGGTCGGTGGCTTGGGCAACGGTGCGGGGGGAGTGTCAGACGGTTCCATGGGATGATTTTCGCAGTTTGCGCCGCGCCCTGTTACACCGGACGAAGACGCAGGTGATTCGCCCACTCGTTCGCGCCCAACTCCACCACGCCCCCCAAACTGCCCAGCAAGGCGGTAAAGCTGTCAAAACCCTGCTCGCGCAAGTCCAGCGTGGTGTCCATGCGCTTGACCAGCTGCCACACGGCCGCACGCGCCACCCACGGCTCATCGGTGTTGCGGGTCAGCAATCCAAGCGCGCGCGACACCAGGGCGGCGGGCGCGTGGTCTGGCTCAGAGGGCAACGCGGTGGTGTCCACCAGTCGGTCGTAGTAAATGAATTCGTCGCAGCTTCTGGCCCAGTGCCGGTTGGTCGCTTTGCGGTCCCCTATGCCAATGAGTCGGCGGCCTGCCGCCTTGATCTTTTGGGCCAAGGGCATGAAATCGCTGTCGCCGCCCACCACCAACACCGTGCCAATGTGCTCGAACCGTGCCAGGTCTTGCATGGCGTCTAAACAGAGCCTGATATCAGCGCCGTTTTTGGCCGCCGCCCCGGGGGGAAAAAGTTGTACCAACTCCAGTCCGCCTTGCAACAGTGCATCGCGGTAGCGGCCAAAAAACTGCCAGTTGCAATAGGCGCGGTTGATAGCGATAGGCCCCAAAGACAAGGCCAACTCGACGACAGCGGCCACGTCAATCAAGGGTTCTTGCAACTTGAAGCGGCCATCGGGTTTGCCGTAGCTGCCCTCGCCCAGCCGCGCCTCGGAGAGGCTGGCGTGCAGGTTCTCGAAATCCCAATACAAGGCGACGGAGGAAGGGTGGTTTGGGTGATGTAGGGAATGTGATGTCACAGGTGGCTCCTGCGCCGTCACGCAAGACCCCGGTCCTGCGGCGCTGGCGCTCCATGCTGTAATTGTTGCATTCAAACCCCCATGCAACCGCGCTGAATTCATGTTGACCTCTCTGCCACTCGCTACACGCCCTCTCCTGCCATGCAACCCTCGTTGAACTTGTGGGCGCTTTCCACCAATTTGATCGGTGGCTTGGGCCTGTTTCGCCTCGGCATGACGATGATGACCGACGGCTTGAAGCTGGCTGCCGGACCCGCTCTGGCCCGCATTTTGGCGAACGCCACGCGCACCCGCTGGCACGCGTTGGGCTCTGGCATGCTGGTGACGGCGGTGGTGCAGTCGTCGGGCGCCGTCACCGTGGCGGCCATTGGCTTTGTCAACGCAGGCC
>JAGODZ010000147.1 GCA_017997975.1 Rhodoferax sp. | reverse complement strand
GGGGTACGACACGAGTTCGGTTTCGGTTGGGGGGGAGTGGCCGTTGCGCGGGGGGCGGTGGGGTGTGAAGGCTGGGGGGTCGGTGGGGTTTTCGACGCTGGGGGGGCAGGCGTATTTGCAGCAAAGTCAGGTGCGCTTGGAGGCGTTTTTGCCTGTGCCGTTGCCCGAGCACATAGGGGTGTCGGTTAAAGGAGGTTGGAGTGAGGCGAGTTATGTGGCTTTAAGCGGCTTTGATGCACAGTTGCTTGAGGCGTCTGCCGGTTTGACTTATTACAAAAACAATGTGGGGTGGCACGCTAAAGTTGGTGTATTGCGGGATCAGGCGCGGGGCGATCGCCCGGGGGGCGACAGAATGGGGCGCATGGTGGGGTGGCAAAGCAGTTGGCCTTTAGGGCGTGGTGTGGTGGGTGAGTTGGGTGGGCAGTGGCAGCAGTGGCAAGATGACCAGGTGTATTCTGCGGGGCTTATTGATGTGAAGCGCCAGCAAACGACTCAAATGTTGCGGGTTGCGGCGGTTTTCAAATTGAATGCAGAACAGTCTGTTGCGGTGGAGTGGCGGGGGACGCAGAACGCGGAAAATATTTCAATTTTCAGCTTTGGTGCCCGTGGTGTGCAGGTGAGTTGGAGGTGGCAGCCCTTGGGCCTGCGTTAGTTCATCAGTTGCGCCACACTCCCCCCATAGACTCTCAATCCCTCACTCTTTTTTAAGATCGCAATGACCACTGTTCCCTTTCCGTCTGTGCCCCATGCCGCTGGCACGGGTGCTGCGCCGAGTGGCCAGCAGGCCACCATCACGGTTCATTTGAACAAGCTGCCGTTGCTGGCGGGTATTGATGAGGCGGCGATTCAAAAAATGGCGGGGGCCTTGCAGGTGCGAACGGCAGACAAGGGTCAGGTTATTTTGCACAAGGGGGGGCAAGCTGAGCATTTGCTTTTCTTGCTGTCGGGTCGTTTGCAGGCGGTGGATATTACTGAGGATGGTCGCGAGATTGGGTTGTCGTTTTTGATGGTGGGGGATTATTTTGGCGAGCTGTCGGTGATTGATGGTTTGCCCCGATCGGCGACGGTGGTGGCTTGTGAGCCTTCTATTTATGCCTTGTTGCCCCGCGAACAGGCCTTGGATTTGATGCACAACAATCCGCTGGTGGCGCAGCGTATGTTCAAGCGCTTGGCGGTTGGGATTCGCAGGGCTTCTAATTTCAGAACTATTTTGGGCATACCCAACGCGTTTCAGCGGGTGTATGCGTTATTAGATTATCTTGCGCAAACCGGCCCGGGGGGGTTGGTGGTGATTGAGCGTTTGCCGACCCAGCAGGAGATTTCAATTATGGTCAATACCAGTCGCGAGACGGTGTCTAGGGCGATACAGGCTTTGATTCAGGGCGGGGTGGTTGAGAAGGACTTGCGAAGGTTGATTGTGCGTAAGCCGGAGGTGCTGCGGGAGGAGTCAACGTCAATTAAGCCGCAGATCGTTCAATCAAGGCCGTGAGTGGCAAGCGCACCAAGCCGCTGAATTTGAAGCCGTTGCCCGCCCCCACTTCGATGGTCAGGGCGTGATCCCACCAGTCGTAGTTGCCTGCTAGGTGGGTGTCCGCTCCGTGTGCTGCGACGGTGAGGCTGTAGTGCCCCACTCCAAAATGAAAATGAGCGATGGAAAAGGTCAGTCGCAGTTGGTCACCCGCGCGGACGGCGCTTAATTGGTCTGAGTGGCCCAGTGCGTGGGTGTTTGTGCCAAATACTTCGTTTCCCAGCCGGTCTTTGAATAAAAAACCAACGGTCACATCAGGCATGTCTTTGTTGATGGTCAAGTGGATGACCAAATCCAATGCTTCGCCCTCCAGGGCTTGTTGGATGGGGCGGCCTTGGCGCATGAGCTTGACCGAGGTGAATTTGACTTCTCCGGTGCCCGACCGAATGCCCCGCTCGTCTTCTGCTGCTTGGATGTGCTGCCCGTGCTGCGCTAGGCTTTCTTCATCTAGTGCTATGAGGGCGTTGTAGTAGTCAAGGACTTGCACGGGGTCGGCGTCCATGGCAATGCGGCCCCCTTCGATGAGGATGGCACGGGTGCAGAGTGATTTCACGGCCAGTGGATCGTGGGAGACAAATAGTAGGGTTGCGCCATGGTCACGAAATTCACGTATACGGCGAAAGCATTTGTGTTGAAAGTAGGCGTCGCCCACTGCCAGCGCTTCGTCCACGATGAGCACGTCCGGACGAACTGCAGTTGCCACCGCGAAGGCGAGGCGCACCATCATGCCGCTGGAGTAAACGCGAACCGGCTGCATGAGTGCGTCGCCAATTTCAGAAAAAGCAACAATGTCGTCCATGCAGGCGAGAACTTGCTGGCGGGTCATGCCTTGGAGTTGTCCGGCCATGAGGACGTTGTCATACCCCGAAAATTCGGGGTGAAAGCCCATGCCCAGTTCCAGTAGTGCGGCGATGCGGCCTTTGATTTCGACATGCCCCGTGGTGGGCAGCAGGGTGCCTGTCAATAATTTAAGCAGTGTGCTTTTGCCTGCCCCGTTGCGCCCAACGAGACCGACCGCCTCACCGGGTGCAATGTGAAAGTTGATGTCGTTTAAAACCCAGCGTAATTCATGGTGCTGGCGGCTGCCGGGCAACCATTCAAGGAGTCGGTGGCGAATGCGTTCATAACGTTTGAAGGCTTTCCCCAGATGGGCCACTGTGATGATGGGGGCCAGCATGATCAGAGGTTGTCCATGAGGTCTGCTCGGTTGCGGGTATGGAGTCGGATTGCCAGGAGCACGCTGGTCCCGCCCAAAAGGGCGGTAGAAGCCCAGGCTTGGATAGGAGGGAGTTCAGAGCCCAGCATGACGGCTTGCGCAGCACCAAACGGCGCGACCAAGGGGTTGAGTTGTATCCAGGGCAGCAGCCAATGCGGCAAAATTTGTGCGGGGTACACGATGGGTGTACTCCAGAATAAGAGTTGCAGCCCCATTGTGGTCAGCGCCCCGAAGTCTCGAAAAAAGACTTGCAGCACAGCAATGCAAAGCCCGATTCCCAGGGCCAAGGAGCCGACGATCAGCCAGATTGGAATCAGGCCCAGCACTCGCCAGTCAGGGGTTTGACCGGTGAGTACCAGAAAGGCGAGCAAGATGGCCAGTGACAAGGCCAGCGTGATGCTGACGGAGAAAAAATTAACGACGGAGAGGGCGCTGCTGGGGAAGGCTGCTTTTTTTAGCAGGTTGGCATTTTCAAGGTAGACCACTTGGCTGCGCTGAACCAAGTCGGAAAAGAAGTTCCAAAATAAGATGCCTGAGCAGAGGTAAATGCTGTACCCATACATGGTTGGATTGCCTGGCAAACGACCTTTTAAAAGGTTGCCAAATACCAAAACATAAAGCAGTATTTGAAAGGCTGGCACCAAAAAAATCAGCGCCGATCCCAGTGCAGAGCCTTTGTAGCGAAGGTTGAAATCCCGGTCGATGCTGCTTCGAACATAACTTCGAAAGCGCCAGAGTTCTTGCAGGGTCTTCAAGCGAGTGGTTCCGTATTTTTGCTGGCGATGCAGCACAGGCAAAGCAAAAAATTATAGGCGACGTGGCGTCCACTTGAGGCCATGCGTTGCGTTTGAAGTGCGGCCAGCTTATAGCCCGCAGCTAGAATATCTTTGTTTGGCTATCGCCTAGCAAACAATGAGCGCTTCACTTCACCATTTTTTCAGCCACCTTTGCGCCAAGCTGAGGGAGGAAGACAAAATCAAGCACATGGTTTGGAGTTTCTGGCTGACCCTAGGTGCACTTGTGCTTTTTTCTGCCCCGCTTGCGTTTGGTTTGGTTTTCTTGGTGGGTTTGGGTAAGGAGTGCTGGGATTTCCGCTATGGCAGTGGCTTTTGTTGGTTTGACATGACGGGAAATTTGATTGGTAGTTTGGCTGGTTTGGTGTGTGGTTTTCTAATTTCTAAAATTTTTGGCCAATGAAAATTCTCGTTAATGGCATTCCCTTACTCGCTCCGCTGACGGGAGTCGGTCAGTACATTCGGCATTTGTTTACCGCGATGGACAAGCGTTCCGATGTGAGTATTCGTGTGCATTACGGAACGCATTGTGAAAAAGGCATGAAGTTGCCCTCTGTGGGGACCACCCAAGTAGCGCAGCGCACTTATGGTTTGGTGAGTCGGTTTTTACCCCGCCCGCGAGCCATCAAAAATGTGATTGAGCGTGTGATGTTTAAATACCATTCCAGTGATGAGAGTGGACATACGCTCTACCACGAACCTAATTTTGTTCCTCAACCTTTCAATGGGCCGTTGGTGCTGACGGTTCATGATTTGTCGTGCTTCGATCACCCAGAAACGCACCCTGTAGAGAGGGTTCGTTTGATGCAGCGGGACATGCCGCTGGCCATTGAAAAAGCAGATCACATTATTGTTGTTTCCGATGCCTCTGGAGAGGCTTTGAGGCGCTGGTTTAATGTAGATCCTGCACGTATAACGACAACTCATTTGGCCGCCGATCCGCGCTTTCAGCCAAGGGGTGTTGAGGCGTTAACGCCTTCTCTTGGCTCTCTTGGGGTGACGCCGGGAGGCTATGTACTGAGTGTCGGCACACTGGAGCCAAGAAAAAATCTACCAACGTTGTTTGCCGCCTATGCCGGATTGCCACCGGCGTTGCGACAACGCTTTCCATTGGTTGTGGCAGGCATGAAGGGGTGGGGGACAGAGGGCTTAATGAAGTCGGCTGAAGTTTTGGTGCAGCGCGGTGAGTTGCGTTTGCTTGGTTATGTGCCTGACGCTCTTATTCCCCCGCTTTATGCCGGTGCGGCGGCTTTTTGTTACCCCTCGCGTTATGAGGGGTTTGGTTTGCCTGTGTTGGAAGCCATGGCGTCAGGGGTTCCTGTGCTGACATCCAACCGAACATCGCTGCCCGAGGTGGTGGGAGATGTTGGTGTGATGGTGGACCCGGATGATGTGGATGGCATGCGCGAACGGTTGCTGCAGCTTCTGGATGATCGCGCGTATGCCAGTGATTTGGCGCGCTTGGGTTTGGCGCGCGCTCAAACCTTCAGTTGGGACCGGTGCGCGCAGGAGACTGTGGGTGTATACCAAAAGGTGATGCAGCAAAAAGGGGGGCAGTCGTGAAGCCTTTGCGTGTGCTGCACTTGTACCGCACTTACTTTCCTGAAACACAAGGGGGGCTACAGGAGGCGATTCGGCAGCTTTGTTTGGCAACGCAAGAGCACGGGGTAAGCAACACGATCTTTGCGCTGGCGAAGCACCCTGAGCCCGCGTATTTGGATTTGCCTGAAGGGCGGCTTGTTCGTGCGCGGTCTTGGATGGAGGTGGCGTCGTGCGACATCGGTGCTTGGGCTGCATTGCGCCGCTGCCGCGCAGCCGCTGATGAAAACGATGTGATTCACATTCATTACCCATGGCCGTTTGCGGACGTACTGTTGCCTTTTATTCGATCTCGGAATCAGCCAGTAGTGGTCACTTACCACTCTGATATCGTGCGTCAAAAAGGGCTGGGGGTTTTGTATTCGCCGCTACGCCGCTATCTGCTGAATGCAGCCTCTCGCATTGTTGCTTCATCCCCTAATTACGCTGCAAGTAGTCAAGTTTTGCAGGAGTACAAGGACAAGCAGTCCTATATTCCGCTGTGCCTTGGTGGTATAGATCTCTCTGCTCCCGCGCTTTGTGCGCGCTGGGAGGTTGAGTTGGGTCGCGATTTTTTCTTGTTTGTCGGTGTGCTTCGGTATTACAAAGGGTTAGATATTTTGCTGGAGGCCGCAAAAAGGGTGAAGGCGCCTATCGTGATTGTGGGGAGTGGCCCCGAGGGCGAGAGGCTGCGCAACGAGGTGAAAGCCAATGACCTTCAAAATGTTCATTTTCTTGGGGCGGTGCCAGATGAAGACAAGCATGCGCTGTTTGCCCTTTGCCGTGCCGTTGTGTTTCCTTCGCACTTGCGCTCAGAAGCATTCGGTATGACCTTGCTTGAAGGTGCTCAAGCGGCGAAGCCGTTGATTAGCTGCGAAATCGGAACGGGTACGACTTGGGTTAACTTGCACAACGAGACGGGTTTGGTGGTGCCCCCAGATGATGCAGACGCATTGGCAGGGGCGATGAATACGCTGGCTGGAGACGATGATTTATGCGCGCGACTGGGCGAAGGTGCCAAGGCGCGCTGGCAGCTGCACTTTACGCCTGAGGTGGTGGGGGAGGCCTACCGTGGTTTGTACGATGACGTGCTTGCGAGCCGCCAGTTGACGGTCGTGAAGAGCCCGTGCTGACGCGGGAGAGCTCGCGTGGCAACGGCAACGGCAAGCCGCATTTCCTTGATGTGGGTGATTCGTGCTGGCATTGCGGTGCTGGCCTGTACGCTGGCCTTGTTTGTGGAGTGGCAACGTCCTGATTTCATCGTTCGCTTGGACGAGGGGCTGCGCGATGGGTTTGTGCGGTTGACTGCGAGTCAGCAGCCCGAAGACCGAGTGGTGGTGGTTGACATTGGCGAGGAGACTTTGCGTGATATTGGCCCTTGGCCTTGGTCACGCGAGCGCGTGGCTGACTTGGCAGAAATACTGCTGAGTACCTATGGTGCGCGGGCGGTTGGGCTGGATATTGTTTTTCCTGAGGCGCGGGATGCGCCGGGTGATCACAGGCTGGCCTCGTTAGCTACTAATGGGCCGCTCGCCTTGGCGCAGATTTTTGACTACACCCCGCGCAGCCCCGCTATTGTGCAAGGGGTATTGGCTGGCGGGAAGCGTCAGCAACCCGGGTTGGGTCGCGCTCAGGCCTACGGGTTTATTGCAAATCACGCCGGTTTAGCGGGCGCCCGCTGTATTGGCAATATTGGTTACTTGCCTGATGCCGATGGCGTGCTGCGACACACACCGGTGCGTACTGAATTTCAGGGGCAAATTTACCTGCATTTCGCCAGCGCGTTGTTGGGTTGTGTTGATTCTTTAGTGCAAGCGCCCTCTGAGGATAAAAATGGCTTATGGCGAGTTCCTTACACCCATGCCTTGTCGGCTTACACGGTGATTGCGGCAGCAGATATTCTGCGTGAGAGCGCTCCGCACTCGTTAATTAGCAACCGTTATGTGTTGATTGGCTCGTCATCGCTGGGGTTAGGTGACCGGGTCAGCACGCCTTTGTCGCCGCTTAGCAGCGGCGTGATGGTTCATGCGGCCAGTCTCTCTGGTTTGTTGGACCTGGCCGAAGGGCGTGCTCGTGCGCCGTGGTCGGGTCGAGTCTGGTTGGCGGCGTGGGCTGTGCTTAGTATTGCATTGGCGATGGTGTTCATTGCAAGGCTGTCGGCTTGGGGTGGCTTGCTGGTGTTGTTGGGTTTGGTCATTGCTTGGCTGGGGCTTGCCTTTGCAGGGGTGGCGCAGCAAGCAGAGTGGTCTGTGACTGCACCGCTTTGGGCCTATTTTTTCATGCTTTTAGCGGCGATTCCTCACGAGTGGTGGCAATCGCAGCGCCAAGGCCGTCGCCTATTGGCGACGTTTTCGCATTACGTTGCAAAGCCGGTGCTTGAGGAGATATTGCGCCTTGACCTCAAGTACAGCTTGGAGCCCACATTGCTTGAGGTGACCGTACTGATTGCCGATATGGAGGGCTACACCCGGGCCACTTCGTCACTGTCGCTTGAGGACGCAGCCTCACTGACCAAAGACTTCTTGGGCTGTTTGACGCGTCCGGTGTTGACGCGACGCGGCACACTCGATAAGTACACAGGCGATGGTTTGGTTGCTTTTTGGGGCGCGCCGTTGGTCTGCGCCGACCAAGCGGATCAAGCGGTTAGCGCCGCGCTGGACATTTTGATTGAAGTTGAAGCGCTCAATGTCCGCCGCCAAGGAGACGGGTTTGCGCCTGTGCAGGTGTGCATTGGCATCGAAAGCGGTCGCGCATTGGTGGGCGACCTGGGCACTGATTTTCGCAGCACCTACACCGCTGTGGGCGATTGCATTAATTTTGCGTCACGGCTTGAGGCAGCGGCCCGCCAGTTGCCCACCCAACTGGTGATTGGGCCAGCTGCCAATGCCCAGTTGGTACAACACCGAACTTACTCCCTGGGGCGCATCACGCTGCGCGGAACGCAAACCTTGATCGAAGTGTTTACCGTTGAGCCTGGTTAGTTGACGCCAAACTGGAATAGTTGTTAGGCATGTATTCCAAACCGGTACACCCCATCCTCCCCCAGCTGGCGCTGCAATTGCCCGTCAAACCACAGGGCGTGCAGGTGGGCAATGGATTCGCCCATGGCGAAGGTGGTCTGGTGCAGGTCCAGCGTGCGTTTGA
>JAGODZ010000376.1 GCA_017997975.1 Rhodoferax sp. | reverse complement strand
GGCATGAAGCGCTTTTCTGGCGGCAGAGCGACGTCTGCGTCCACCTTGCTGCCTACGCGCCACAACAAACTTTCGGTTTTGAGGCGCGCACCGCCACAGTCGCCACACGGGGTGTAGCTGCGGTACTTGGACAGCAGCACCCGAATGTGCATCTTGTACGACTTGGTCTCTAGGTATTCAAAGAAGCGCTTGATGCCAAACCAGTGCTGGTTCCACTTGCCATTCCAGTTGGGCGAGCCGTTGATGACCCACCGCTGATGCTCAGGCGTCATCTTGTTCCACGGCGTGTCACGGGGAACACCAGCCGCCTCGGCATGGCGCATCAAATCGTCCTGCGCCTCTTTCCAAGCCGGGGTTTGCATGGGCTTCACCGCCCCCGCACGCAGCGTGAGCTTGTCGTTCGGAATCACCAAGCCATAGTCCACACCAATGACGCGGCCAAAGCCCCGGCAGGTGTCGCACGCGCCCACCGCTGAATTGAAGGAAAACATGGAAGCAATGGGGTCGGTGTAGCGGCGGTCGCTGTCCGGGCAATGCAGACCGGTGGAAAAGCGCCACAACGCATCCGGCGTTTCCGCCGATGCACCCAGGGCGTACACCGTCATGCGGCCACTGCCATGTTTGAGCGCGACCTCAATGGCTTCCAGCACGCGGGCGCGCTCGACTGAACTCAGGCGAAACCGGTCGGCCACCACGTCCAACACTTGGCGCGTGCCTGTTTCAGTCACCACCTCGCGCTGGGCTTGCACCTTGGTGAACCCGCTGACGGAAAGCCACTGCTCGATTTCCTCTGCCGTGGCACTGCCGGGTAACTCTACTGGAAAGGTCAGCGCCAAACGCACATCGCTATCACCCACTCGCGCCTGCAATTGCGCGTAAATCGTCTCGGGCGAGTCATGGCGCACCGCTTGCGCCGTGTCCTGGTCAAACAACTGGCCAGCGCGGGCAAACAAGAGTTTGAGGTGATCGTTCAACTCCGTCATGGTGCCCACGGTGGAGCGGCTGGAGCGCACGGGGTTGGTCTGGTCGATCGCAATGGCGGGTGGCACGCCATCGACGCGGTCCACCGCCGGTTTGTCCATGCGGTCCAGAAACTGGCGGGCGTAGGCGGAGAAGGTCTCCACATAGCGGCGCTGGCCTTCGGCGTACAGGGTGTCAAACACCAGACTGGATTTTCCCGAGCCACTCGGCCCGGTCACCACGGTCAGCTCGCCAGTGCGAATATCGAGGTCCAAATTTTTGAGATTGTGCTGGCGCGCGCCGCGAATGCGGATGAGTCCGTGGGGCATGGGAGAGTGTCTTTCCTGTGGGGGCCAGACATTCTAGGCAGTCCACCTTTTTGAGAAGCGCGTGAGGATTTTGCCCTTAAAGGTTCTACTCCACGGTATCCAGATCCACATCTTTGGTCTCTTTCAGCCACAGCATACCCACCACCGCCGTGACGCCCGCCACGATCACGGGGTACCACAACCCGCTGTACATGTCCCCCGTTTGCGCCACCACGGCAAATGCAATGGTGGGCAACAAGCCACCCAACCAACCATTGCCAATGTGGTAGGGCAAACTGACCGAGGTGTAACGAATGCGGGTGGGAAACATTTCTGCCAGCGCAGCGGCCATGGGGCCATAGACCATGGCCACCAGAATGACGAGGTAGGTCAGCAAGGACATCACGCGCAGCGTGTTGATCTGGCTTCGATCAGCCGCTGCGGGGTAGCCCGCGTCAGCCAATGCGTGATCCAATGCCGCCTTGAACGCCTCGGCTTGGCGGCGGGACTCTGAGCGACTCGCATCCTGCATGCTGTAGCTGGCAACGGCCACCGGCCCCACGTGAATGATGGCGGGCACCCCTACCCGACCCGCCACATTGGAGTAACTCACCGACGCAGCGGCTAGCGCTTGCTTGGCGATGTCGCAGGAACTGGTGAAGCGCGCTGAGCCGGTGAGATTCAGCTGCAAGGAACATTCCGCTTGGTCCACAGTCACCGTCACGCGGTTGGTCGCCTGCGCCTTGGCAAGCGCCGGGTTAGCCGCAGCGGTCAGCGCGGTGAACACCGGGAAGTAGCTCACAGCGGCCAGCAAACAGCCCCCCATGATGATGGGTTTGCGCCCCACCTTGTCTGACAAAGCACCAAACAGCACAAAAAATGGCGCTCCCAATAACAAAGCGACGGCCACCATGAGGGTGGCCGTGCTGGGGTCCAGCATGAGCGACTGGGTCAAAAAGAACAACACATACAGTTGACTGCAGTACCAGACGACCGCCTGGCCTGCGGTCAGCCCCACCAAGGCCAGCATTGCTGTTTTCAGGCGCTTGGGTCGGGTAAACGACTCCGTGACCGGCGCACTGGAGCGTTGCCCCTGCGCCTTCATTCGCAGAAATACAGGTGACTCGCTCAGGTGAAGCCGGATGTAGATCGACACGCCGAGCAACAAAATCGACAACAAAAAGGGCAACCGCCAACCCCAGTCCTCAAAGGCGCGGTCTCCTACTAAAAAACGCGTCCCTAAAACAACCAACAGACTCAACGCCAAACCCAGCGTGGCCGTGGTTTGAATCCACGCCGTGTACGCGCCGCGATGGCCC
>JAGODZ010000146.1 GCA_017997975.1 Rhodoferax sp. | reverse complement strand
GCTGGCCCGTGCGCGGACAAAACGAGCCTCACCCGAAGCCTTGTAACGTGACGGTTGCCAATTAAGGATGGGCTCGACGAACGAATCAGCTGATCACCAAGTTCTTGTAAACGCCACAGCCTAAATACCAGTCATCGACCTGCTGCACAAAAGACATTTTGGTTTGCACACGACCCGTCAGCGGATTGGTGATGTCATATTCCACCCAGCCAGGCTCGATCTGAGCTTGGTTGATGATGGCATCCAACAGTCCTTGCCCATCAATTCCCGCAATATCTTGAACCCTCGTTCCCACTTTGGATCGGTTGCCGCCAAAAGCAAGGTAGGTGCCATTGGCATCCAGCGCAAAAACATACATATCGCGGTCGTGAAAGGCCTGTGCTGGGTCAGTAATCTCTCGAAAAAACGCATCACTTGATCCACTGCGGCTGCGCTGTGCGGCTGCACGTGCCACCAACACAATGGCCTCATCCGCCGACCCCTGCTGCAGCTTGAACAGAGCAAAAGCCTCCACTAGCGTGGTGGCGCGGCCCTCTAAATTGCTTGACTGCGTCACGGCATGCTCCACCATCTGGGCGTTTCGCTGGGTGATCTCGTCGAGTTGGCGAATCGCCGTTGTGATCTCCTTCAAGCCATTGCTTTGCTCCGCACTCGACGTCGATATCTGCGACATGTTGGCTGCCACATCGCGAATGCCTGACACGATTTGCGCCAAGCTGCTACCCGCAGTTTGAATCTTGCTCACACTGACCGTCACCTGCGCAGACGAGGCGCCAATGAGTTGGCGAATTTCCTTGGCCGATTCGGCGGATCGTTGCGCGAGTGAGCGAACTTCACTGGCCACCACCGCAAACCCCCGACCCGACTCACCCGCCCGAGCCGCCTCTACGGCGGCATTGAGTGCGAGGATATTGGTCTGAAAAGCCAGTCCGTCAATGACGCCAACGATCTCATCCATCCGTTTGGCACTGCTCTGAATGGCCTCAACCGAAGCGATGGCTTCAGCCATCGTGGCCACGCCTTGGTCCGCGACATCGCGCACATTGCCTGCCCGTTGGGTGACCTGGAGCACCGTTTGTGACGTTTCTTGCACCGTGTTGGACAACTCTTGCACACTGGCCGCGGTCTGCTCCAAGTTGGCGGCTTGTTGTTCGGTTCGATCAGACAAATCACGGTTACCTGCAGCCAGACTCTGGCCCGAGTGCGCCACAAATGCGGCGTTGCTTCGCACGTTAGCCACCATAGCGGACACGGTGGCTCCCATCTTGGCAGTGGCGCTCACCAACGCTGCCAGTTCATCGACCCCGTTGGACACTGAATGGAGGCGCAAGTCACCTTCAACCAGTTGGTTCATCCCTTGTGTTGCCGCGCGCAAATCCTGCGTCAGGCTTTGATAAAAAGCCAACAGCAAATACCCGCCAACCACCAAAAAAATACCGCTCAACCCGGCCTGAAGTGCCAGTCCAGACCCCGCGCCGGACACGGCGTATTGAATCAATACGAGCACCAGCGGCGTGAAGAACACCAAGGCGAGTACAAGCACCTTCCCTGGCAAACGCATTGTGCGCATCAAACCACCACCCGGAGACATCAGTGTTCTGAAAAGCATGCGTCGGCCTCACTGGTAACTATCGACTCAACTGTGCAGACATCCGCCCTACACCCCTGCGTTTCATTTTATGCGCCGAACTCAGACTCAGTGTTCACCCTCACTCTCAGGAATACCCTGCAGCAAGCGTGCCAAAGGCACTCACCACCTCGGGTGGAGCCTGTACCAGCTCAATCAGAACCCCCTCGCCACTGACCGGGAACTCGTCATTGGACTTGGGGTGCAAAAAGCAGATGTCAAAGCCAGCAGCCCCTTTGCGAATGCCACCTGGTGCAAAACGAACCCCTTTGGCCGTCAACCACTTCACCGCGCTGGACAGGTCGTCAATCCACAAACCCACGTGATTGAGCGGCGTGGCGTGCACCGCCGGTTTTTTCTCGGGATCAATGGGTTGCATTAAATCGACTTCCACCTTGAAGGGACCGACACCCATGGCACAAATGTCTTCATCGACGTTTTCACGTTCACTGCGAAAGTTGCCGGTCACCTCCAGGCCCAACATCTCGACCCATAGGGTCTGCAGTCGGGCCTTGTCAGGCCCACCAATCGCAATTTGCTGGATACCCAGCACTTTGAAGGGGCGCGCCGCGGTCATGCGAACTCCACGATGGGTTGGTCCACCGTCAGACTGTCGCCCTTGCTCGCCAAAATCTTGCCGACCACGCCGTCAGCCGCAGCAAACAACACGTTTTCCATCTTCATGGCTTCAATAACGGCAATGCGTTCACCGGCCTGCACCTTTTGACCCACTTGCACGGCCACGTCCACCAACAGTCCTGGCATCGGCGATAACACGTAGCGGCTCATGTCTGGAGGCGCTTTGTAGGGCATCAAGGCATGCAGCTCGGCTCCACGGGGTGACAACACCAGCGTATCGACCTGCGTGCCGTTGTGGGAGACGCGAATGCTCAAGGGGTTTTTGCCCGCCAAGCCGCCACGCTCTACCTGTGCGGTGAACGGTTGGTCATTCAAGCTACCGCTGATGCGGGTCTCCCCGAGGCGGTAGTTGCTACAGATTTTGTAGCTTCTTGCGCCGACGGTGATTAGGCTAGAGCCCGTTTTTCCTTCAAACTCGGTGACGGTGACTGGGGTTTGCTGGTTGTTGCCCTGCTCACCGAAGGTCACGACCACAAAGTCCTCGCCCACTTCAATTTCATGCCCTTCCATCTGACCGCTGATGGCTGAGGCCCGATTGCGGTACTTGCGGTTCACAAAAGCCGCCAAGGCAATCAGCAGATCGGCATCATCATGCGGCACGTCCTCGGCCCGAAAGCCGTTGGCATAGTTCTCGGCAATGAAGCCCGTGTTGAAGTCACCCGCCACAAACTTGGGGTGCGCCAGCAAGGCGGCTTGAAACGGAATGTTGCTGCTGATGCCCCGAATCACAAAACCGTTCAAGGCCTCTCTCATCTTGGCAATCGCATCCAAGCGGTCTTTACCGTGCACGATCAACTTGGCGATCATGGAGTCGTAATACATGGGGATTTCACCCCCCTCTTGCACACCCGTATCGACACGCACGCCTTGCCACTGGCTGGTGTTGGCAGAAAACATGGTCTCCGTGGGTGGCTGAAAGCGCACCAAACGACCGGTGGACGGTAAAAATCCACGGAACGGGTCTTCGGCGTTGATGCGGCACTCCATGGCCCAGCCGTCGCGCTTCACGTCGGCTTGCGTCAGTGGCAGTTTTTCGCCGGCAGCCACGCGAATCATCAGCTCCACCAAGTCCAGCCCGGTGATGCACTCGGTCACCGGGTGCTCCACCTGCAAGCGGGTGTTCATTTCTAGAAAGTAAAAACTCTGGTCTTTGCCCACCACAAATTCCACCGTGCCTGCGCTTTGGTAGTTCACCGCTTTGGCCAACTGCACCGCCTGCTCGCCCATGGCTTGGCGCGTGGCGTCTGAGATGAAGGGCGATGGGGCTTCTTCAATCACTTTTTGGTGGCGGCGCTGGATGGAGCACTCGCGCTCGTTCAGGTAAATCACGTTGCCGTGGCTGTCGCCGATCAGCTGAATCTCGATGTGGCGAGGTTCCTCAACAAATTTTTCAATGAAAACGCGGTCGTCACCAAAGCTGTTGCGCGCCTCATTGCGACAACTGGTGAAGCCTTCAAAAGCCTCTTTGTCGTTGAACGCCACGCGCAAGCCTTTGCCGCCGCCGCCCGCGCTGGCTTTGATCATCACGGGGTAACCAATGCCTTGGGCAATTTCAACCGCTTTTTCAGGGGTTTCAATGGCGTCGTTCACGCCCGGAATGCAGTTCACACCCGCTGCACCCGCGAGTTTTTTCGACTCGATTTTGTCGCCCATGGCCGCAATCGAATGGTGCTTAGGGCCGATGAAAACGATGCCCTCTTCCTCCACCCGTTTCGCAAACTCAGCGTTCTCACTCAAGAAACCATAACCGGGATGCACCGCTTGGGCGCCCGTTTGCTTGCAGGCCGCAATGATCTTGTCGGCCAGCAAATAGCTCTCTCGGCTGGGTGCCGCACCAATGTGCACAGCCTCATCGGCCAGCAACACATGGCGGGCGTCCCGGTCCGCATCGGAATACACCGCCACGGTTTTAATGCCCATTTTTTTGGCCGTTTTGATGACACGGCAGGCGATTTCACCCCGATTAGCGATCAGTATTTTGTCAAACATGGGTGCTCTCCATCGGGTTGAACTCGCCTGCACACGCGGTGCGTGTCAAGCATTTTGGCTTCGCCGCTGCGCCGCTTTGCGGCTGGTCACCCCGATTAGCGATCAGTATTTTGTCAAACATGGGTGCTCTCCATCGGGTTGAACTCGCCTGCACACGCGGTGCGTGTCAAGCATTTTGGCTTCGCCGCTGCGCCGCTTTGCGGCTGGTCACCCCGATTAGCGATCAGTATTTTGTCAAACATGGCACTTCCTTTTGTTATCTTGATATCATTTATGCATGATGCATATTCAAACCAAACCGCCCAAACAAGTTTTACTCCGGCTTCCTGATGACATAGCGGCGCAACTTGCGCGGGCTGTGCCGCCAAGGCAGCGCAACCGGTACATCGTGGACTTGCTGGCAAAAAGTTTTGTGGACAAGCAAGAGACTGAAAGCCGCATGCTCACCGAAGCCGCTGAGCGCATGAACGCGCTAGAAGCGCAGTACCCCGAGCTGGCGCGCGAATCCGAAGAATGGGTCAACGCTGAACTGACCGAGTCTGTCGATCGTTGGGACCCCGACTTTGACCGGGAAGCCTTTGAGCGCGACCTTGGCGAAGCACAGGCGGCCAAGCGCGCAGCAAAAGAGAGTCCATGAGCACCGCCATTGAACGAGGAGATGTGTACTGGACGGCCCTGGACCCGGTGATCGGTTCGGAACTGGCCAAGACGCGCCCCTGTGTCGTGGTGTCTGCCACCGAGGTGAACACGGTGCGACGCACGGTCGTGATTGTTCCGTTGACCACCACCAGCGCCCCGCCGAGTTGGCCACTCCTGATCGAGCTGCCCACCTTCACCGCCAAGACCCGCGCCCGCATTGAACAAGTTCGGGTGATAGACAAGACCCGCTTGCGTCAGCGCATCGACACGATGGACGATGCTGCTATGCAGACCATTGAGATGGCGTTGGCGGTCGTGCTCGGCATTCACCGGTAGAACCACTTCATAGACTCGCCCGGCATGTGGGGTTTTAGCCATGGCAGCACCCCACCCCGGTTCGGGTTGAAAACGACAATACCTTCGCGGTTCTTGGTTCATCGGGCTTCCTACAGCGGAATGTTCCCGTGCTTGCGCCATGGGTTCTCAATTTTTTTCTCACGCAGCATCACCAGCGAGCGGCAAATGCGTTTGCGCGTTTCGTGCGGCAAGATCACGTCGTCAATGAACCCTCGCGCACCGGCCACAAAGGGGTTGGCAAAGCGGGTTTTGTACTCGGCCTCTTTGGCCGCCAGCTTGGCGGGGTCGCCTTTGTCTTCGCGGAAGATGATTTCAACTGCGCCTTTGGCCCCCATCACGGCAATCTCCGCGTTGGGCCAGGCAAAGTTGACGTCACCGCGCAGGTGCTTGGACGACATCACGTCATAAGCGCCGCCATACGCTTTGCGAGTGATGACGGTGATCTTGGGCACCGTGCATTCAGCGTAGGCGTAGAGCAACTTGGCACCGTGGCGAATGATGCCGCCGTACTCTTGGCTGGTACCCGGCATGAAACCGGGCACGTCCACAAACGTAATCACGGGGATGTTGAACGCATCGCAAAAACGCACAAAACGTGCCGCTTTGATGGAACTCTTGATGTCCAAACAACCCGCCAGCACCAAAGGCTGGTTGGCCACAATGCCCACCGTCTGCCCTTCCATGCGGCCAAAGCCGATCAGGATGTTTTTGGCGTACTCGGGTTGCAGCTCAAAAAAGTCACCATCGTCCAGCGTCTTGACGATGAGTTCTTTCATGTCATAGGGCTTGTTGGCGTTGTCGGGCACCAGCGTGTCCAGGCTTCTGTCCATGCGGTCGGCGGGATCACCACCACGGCGCACGGGTGCTTTTTCACGGTTGTTGAGCGGCAGGTAGTTGTAGAGGCGGCGCAACATGAGCAGCGCTTCCACGTCGTTGTCGAACGCCATGTCGGCCACGCCGCTCTTGGTGGTGTGGGTGATGGCACCGCCCAGTTGCTCGGCTGTGACTTCCTCATGCGTGACGGTTTTCACCACCTCGGGGCCGGTGACGAACATGTACGAGCTGTCTTTCACCATGAAGATGAAATCGGTCATCGCCGGTGAATACACCGCGCCACCCGCGCAAGGCCCCATGATCATGCTGATTTGCGGCACCACCCCGCTGGCCATCACATTGCGCTGGAACACATCGGCGTAGCCACCCAAAGAGGCCACGCCCTCTTGAATACGCGCACCACCCGAGTCGTTCAAGCCAATGACCGGCGCGCCCACTTTCATGGCTTGGTCCATCACTTTGCAGATTTTCTCCGCGTGTGCTTCTGACAACGCACCGCCAAACACGGTGAAATCTTGGCTGAAAACAAACACCAAGCGGCCATTGATCATGCCGTAGCCGGTGACCACGCCGTCGCCCGGTATCTTTTGGTCTTGCATGCCGAAATCGACACAACGGTGCTCCACGAACATGTCCCACTCTTCAAACGTGCCTTCGTCCAGCAGCAACTCCAAGCGCTCACGGGCGGTGAGTTTGCCCTTTTTGTGCTGGGCATCAATGCGTTTTTGGCCTCCGCCCAAGCGCGCGAGTTGGCGCTTGGCTTCCAATTTTTCAAGTATGTCGTGCATGGTGTGCTCTCTTTTAAAAGTCAGTGTTCGGGAGTCTCTGAAATACTATTATTTTTATAGCTGCTTACGCACTATGGGTATGGGCTAGAAGCATATTTCGTGCTGCCGTGGAGGCGGGAATTCGCCCTTCTCTTACCTCGTTGATCAGGGTGGGCAGCAGCGCTTTGACCTGCGGATTTTGGCGAAAGGCTTGCTTCAATCCCGCGTCAATACGTTCCCACATCCACGCCAGTGACTGCGCTTGACGGCGTTGGTGTAACTTGCCGTTGGCAGTTTGCAAGGCACGAAATTCGGTCACGGCACCCCAAAATTGGTCCACGCCTTGGGCCTTGAGGGCACTCAGCTGAATGGCCTTGGGGTGCCAATTTTTATCGTCATGGCTGCCAAATAGGCCCAACAACTGCATGGCCGATTTGATTTGCAACTGCGCTCGCTGGGCGGCAATGGGGTCCAGGTCGGCCTTGTTGATCGCCACCAGGTCGGCCAACTCCATGACGCCCTTTTTGATGGCCTGCAAATCATCACCCGCATTGGGCAGTTGCATCAGCACAAACATGTCCGTCATGCTGGACACGGCTGTTTCACTTTGGCCCACGCCCACGGTTTCCACAATGACGATGTCATAGCCCGCCGCCTCGCACACCAGCATCGCTTCACGTGTTTTTTCCGCCACACCGCCCAAGGTGCCGCTGCTGGGGCTGGGGCGAATGTAGGCCTGCTCGTGTACAGACAAGCGCTCCATGCGGGTCTTGTCGCCCAGAATGGAACCGCCAGACACGGTGCTCGACGGATCAATGGTGAGCACCGCCACCCGGTGGCCCTGCTCAATCAGGTACAAACCCAGCGCTTCAATAAAGGTCGATTTGCCCACACCGGGCACGCCACTGATGCCCAAGCGAAAGGATTTTCCCGTGTGCGGCAACAACGCCGTGAGCAACTCGTCGGCCTGCGCCCGGTGGTCCGCGCGGGTGGACTCCAGCAGCGTGATGGCTTTGGCCATGGCGCGGCGTTGCCGGATCGGGTCGCTGTAAAGGATGGAGTCAAGCAACCCAGTTCTCCCATTTCAACCCGTCAACACGCTCGAATTCGCGGGTGTTGTTGGTGACCATGGTGGCATCCAAGGCAAGGGCCTGGCAGGCCAATAACAAGTCACGTTCACCAATACGCTGACCCTTCGCTTCCAACGCTTTGCGTACATTGCCGTACATCCACGCAGCCTCCTGATTCCAATCCACTATCGGAAATTGAGACAAGAAATTCTCAAGCTTGATGCGAGAACCCTCACGCTTGCTCTTCGCGATGCCAAAGGCCAGCTCCGCCACGGTCACCGTTGAAATAGCCAATGATTCGCGTCCTGCTTGAATCAAACGCTGCACCACTTGGGCGGGTTGCTCGTTGATGA
>JAGODZ010000375.1 GCA_017997975.1 Rhodoferax sp. | reverse complement strand
GGAAGTCGCCATGCAACTGGGCATAGGCCTCAGGCAGGGTGAACGTGGGGCTGGCTTTGTCGCTGGCTTGACTGACGCGCATGGGGGTGTCTCCGTATGATCCCCCAAATGTACCAAGCCCAAAGACTCTCCCGCAGCGACTATGTTCCTCTTCGCAACCTCAACTACCACGTGCGCGTCTGGGGCACGCCCGCGCCCGATAAAACGCCACTGGTGCTGCTGCACGGCTGGATGGATGTGGCCGCCAGCTACCAGTTTGTGGTGGACGCCCTCCACCATGACCACTACATCATTGCCCCCGACTGGCGTGGTTTTGGCCTGACCACCACCGTGGAGGCTGACAACTTCTGGTTTCCTGACTACTTGGCCGATCTGGATTTTTTACTCGACCACTATGTGCCAGACGGTCCTATTCACTTGGTGGGCCACAGCATGGGCGGCAACGTGGCCATGCTCTACGCCGGCATTCGCCCAGAGCGCATTCGCCGCCTGGTCAATTTAGAAGGCTTTGGCATGCCTGCCACCCGGCCCAGCCAAGCCGCTGGTCGCTATGCGAGTTGGATGGACAGCCTCAAAAAACTGCACCAAGGTGAGATGGACTTGAAGGCTTACGACTCGGTGGACGGCGTGGCCCAGCGATTGATGAAAACCAATGCCCGGCTAAGCGCCGACAAAGCCCACTGGCTGGCCCGCCATTGGGCGCAGGAAACGGTGCAAGGGCAATGGCGCATCTTGGGCCAAGCAGCCCACAAAATGCCGCACGCCATGCTCTACCGGCTGGACGAAGTGCAAGCGCTTTACGGTGCCATCACCGCCCCCACTTTGATGGTTGAGGCGGCCGATGACAGCCTGGGCCTGTGGTTCAAGGGCAAGTTCACATTGGAGGAGCACCATGAGCGAGTCAAAGTCGTGGCGCAGCTGAAAACGGTGCAAGTGGCGGACGCCGGACACATGGTGCACCACGACCAGCCGCAGCTTGTGGCCAACTTGATTGACGAATTCCTTCTCACACCCTGACGTGAGAAAATGGCAGGTTAAACCCCACACCATCAGGACTCGCATCATGGAAATCGAACGCATCAACCTCATCGGCACCCAACTCACCGACCTGAGCGAGCGCACGGGCGAGTTACGGGGGTATCTTTGACTACCCTGCTAAATCAGAACGGCTGAGAACCGTCAACGCCTCCCTCGAAGACCCCGCCGTCTGGAACGACCCCAAACGCGCCCAAGAATTGGGCCGCGAAAAGAAATCGCTGGACGACGTCGTCGTCACCCTCGACGACCTCACCTCGGAGCTGGCCGACAACGCCGAGTTGTACGAGATGAGCAAAGAAGACGGCGATGAAGCCGGCTTGCTCACCATTGAGACCGACACCGCGCGTCTGGCCGAAATCATTGTGGGCTTGGAATTTCGCCGCATGTTCAACAACCCGGCCGACCCACTGAATGCCTTTGTGGACATTCAGGCCGGCGCGGGCGGCACCGAAGCCTGCGACTGGGCCAGCATGCTGCTGCGCCAGTACCTGCGCTACGCCGAGCGCAAAGGCTTCAAAGTCATTGTGGAAGACGAAACCGCAGGCGACACCGCCGGCATCAAGGGTGCCACCATCAAGGTCGAGGGCGAGTACGCCTTTGGCCTGCTGCGCACGGAAACGGGCGTACACCGCTTGGTGCGCAAGAGCCCGTTTGACTCCTCCGGCGGGCGCCATACCAGCTTTGCCTCGGTGTTTGTGTACCCTGAGATTGATGACTCGATTGAGATCAACATCAACCCGTCTGACGTGCGCACCGACACCTACCGCGCCAGCGGCGCCGGTGGCCAGCACATCAATAAAACGGATTCCGCTGTGCGCCTAACCCACTTGCCCACCGGCATCGTGGTGCAGTGCCAAGACGGGCGCAGCCAGCACGGCAACCGGGATGTGGCGTGGAAGCGCCTGCGCTCCAAGCTGTATGACTTTGAGATGCGCAAGCAAAAGGAAGAGCAGCAAAAGCTGGAAGACTCCAAAACCGATGTCGGCTGGGGCCACCAGATTCGCTCCTACGTGCTGGACAACAGCCGCATCAAAGACCTGCGCACCAATTACGAAACCTCGGCCACTCAAAAAGTGCTGGACGGTGATCTGGACCAGTTCATTGAAGCCTCATTGAAGCAGGGTGTGTGATGACCAAAACGACACAAGCCAGCCAATTCCCCGCCGGGCCGCCCCAAGGGGAATTAGCCCCCTCGGGGGGCAGCGACCCGCGCCAGCGGTGGAGCGTGGGGGCCTTCATCTTCGACATGGACGGCACCATGATCGACTCCATGCCCTCGCACAAACACAGCTGGGTGGAATTTGCCCAGCGCAAAGGATTGGCAGTTGACATTGACGACCTGATGCGCCGCACCACCGGCCGCACCGGCTTGGAATGCATGCGTCTTCTGTTTGAGCAGCCCGACATGGGCGAGGACCAAGCCATGGCCCACGTGCACGAAAAAGAAACCGTGTACCGGGAGCTGTTTCAGCCGATCTTTACTGAAGTGGCGGGCTTCAAAGCCTTTTATGAATTGGCGCGCGCGCGGGGCCTGAAGCTGGGTGTCGGCACCGCC
>JAGODZ010000145.1 GCA_017997975.1 Rhodoferax sp. | reverse complement strand
CGCTTTGCGCGTTACACCCACACTTATTTTTTGATTCGTCACGCGGCTTGGTTGGTGATCGGTTTTGTGGCGGCCTTGTTGGCTTTCCAGGTGCCAGTCGCCACCTGGGAGAAATCGGCTCGGGGCCTGTTTATTGTGTCGCTGGTGCTGCTGGTGCTGGTGCTGGTGCCTCACATTGGCAAAGTCGTCTATGGGGCGCGCCGCTGGATTGCCTTGGGGCCGTTCAGTTTTCAGCCCTCAGAGTTGGCCAAGTTCACCGTGCTGCTGTATGCCGCCGATTACATGGTGCGCAAGATGGAGGTGAAGGAGCGCTTCTTTCGCGCCGTCCTGCCCATGGGGGCGGCGGTGGCCGTGGTGGGTGTTTTGCTGCTGGCCGAACCGGACATGGGGGCCTTCATGGTGATCTCGGTGATTGCGATGGGGATTTTGTTCCTCGGCGGCGTCAATGCTCGCATGTTCTTTCTGATCGCCACTGTGCTGGTGGTGGCCTTTGGCTTAATGATTGCCTTCAACGATTACCGTCGCGAGCGTATTTTTGCCTACCTTGACCCTTGGAGTGAGGCCAATGCCCTGGCCAAGGGCTACCAGTTGACCCACTCCTTGATTGCCATTGGGCGTGGTGAGATTTTTGGCGTCGGGCTGGGGGGCAGCATCGAGAAGCTGCATTGGCTGCCCGAAGCCCATACCGATTTCTTGCTGGCCGTGATTGGTGAAGAGTTTGGTCTGGTGGGCGTGGTCTGCGTGATTGGACTGTTCTTTTGGATGACGCGGCGGTTGATGCACATCGGTCGCCAGGCCATTGCGCTGGACCGCGTGTTTGCCGGGCTGGTGGCCCAGGGCGTGGGGATTTGGATGGGGTTTCAAGCCTTCATCAACATGGGGGTGAACCTAGGCGCTTTGCCCACCAAAGGGCTGACTTTGCCGTTGATGAGTTACGGCGGCTCTGCGATTTTGGTGAATTTGATTGCCATTGCCGTCGTGCTGCGCATTGACTATGAAAACCGCACGCTGATGCACGGAGGCCGCGTATGAGCGCCAAACCGATTCGCCAGCGTTGTGCCTTGGTCATGGCCGGTGGCACCGGCGGCCATATCTTTCCAGGGCTCGCCGTGGCGCAGGCCTTGATGGAGCGCGGCTGGCGCGTGCATTGGTTGGGTGGCACCGGCACGCCGGACCACCCCAGTATGGAGAGCCAGTTGATTCCGCCACAGGGCATTCCCTTTGAGGCGCTGGATTTTTCCGGCGTGCGCGGCAAAGGCGTGCAAACCTTGGTGCGGTTGCCGTGGCGCTTGCTGCGCGCGTTGTGGCAAAGCATTCAGGTCATTCGCCGTGTCAAGCCGGATGTGGTGCTGGGCCTGGGCGGCTACATCACCTTTCCGGCAGGTCTGATGAGCGTCTTGCTGGGCAAACCCTTGATTCTGCACGAGCAAAACTCGGTCGCGGGCATGGCCAACAAGGTGTTGGCCGGTGTCGCCGATCGCATTTTTACCGCCTTTCCCCATGTGCTGAAAAAGGGCCACTGGGTCGGCAACCCTTTGCGCGCTGCTTTTTTGACGGTTCCCGATCCGCTCACCCGCTTTGCCGGGCGCAGTGGCCCCTTGCGTGTGCTGGTGGTGGGTGGCAGTTTGGGCGCGCGGGCCCTGAACGAGGTCGTTCCCCAGGCGCTGGCCTTGGTGCCTGAAGCGATGCGCCCCACGGTGATTCACCAAAGTGGAGCGAAACAAATTGATGCCCTGCGCGCCAACTACGCGCGGGCCAGCGTGCAGGCTAAGCTGACGCCGTTCATCGACAACACCGCGCAGGCTTTTGCTGACGCCGACCTGGTGATTTGCCGCGCGGGTGCCAGCACTGTGACCGAATTGGCCGCCGTTGGGGCGGCGGCACTGCTGGTGCCCTTTCCTTCGGCTGTGGACGATCACCAAACCACCAATGCGCGATTTTTGACCGATGCAGGTGCCGGTTGGCTCATGCCGCAGACCGAATTGACCCCCGCACGCTTGGCTAAAATGCTACAAGAAACAGAGCGCTCTGCGCTGCTACAACGGGCGCTACAGGCCAAAACACTACAAAAACGAGAAGCAAGCGCCCAGATCGTGGCGGCTTGCGAGGAAATTTGCCCATGAAACACGCGATTCGTCATATTCATTTTGTTGGTATTGGGGGCGTCGGCATGTCCGGCATCGCCGAAGTCCTGTTCAATTTGGGTTACACCATTTCTGGCTCTGACCTGGCCGACAGCGTCACCTTGAAACGCTTAGCGGCGCTGGGCATCACCACCTCGGTGGGGCATGCGGCCAGCCACGTCGCCAACGCCGACGCCGTGGTCACCTCCACAGCCGTGCAGCCCGACAACCCCGAGGTTCTCATGGCGCGTGAAAAACGCATTCCCGTCGTGCCCCGGGCGCTGATGCTGGCGGAACTGATGCGACTGAAACAAGGCATCGCCATTGCCGGCACGCATGGCAAAACCACCACCACCAGCTTGGTGGCCAGCGTGTTGGCACAGGCTGGCTTGGACCCCACGTTTGTGATTGGCGGGCGGCTCAACAGTGCGGGGGTGAATGCCCAACTGGGGCAGGGCGACTACATCGTGGTGGAGGCAGACGAGTCGGACGCGTCGTTCCTGAACCTGCTGCCGGTCATGGCGGTGGTCACCAACATCGACGCCGACCACATGGAAACCTATGGCCACGACTTCGCCCGGCTCAAAGGCGCGTTCGTCGATTTTCTGCACCGCATGCCGTTCTACGGGGTGGCTATTTTGTGCACCGATGACCCGGCCGTGCGCGACATCGTGCCGCAGGTCACCTGCCCCATCACCAGCTACGGCTTTGAGGAAGGCGCTGAAGTGCGGGCTGTGAACGTGCGGGCGGTCGAAGGCCAGATGCATTTCACCGTGCAGCGCCGCAACGGGCTGGTGCTGCCTGACATGGACATCGTGCTGAACCTGCCAGGCCGCCACAACGTGCTCAACGCGCTCTCTGCCATTGCCGTGGCCGTCGAGTTGAGCATTGCCGACGACGCGGTGCAGACCGCATTGGCCCATTTCAAAGGCGTGGGCCGGCGTTTTCAGCGCTATGGCGAGGTCGATGCACGCGACGGCGGCACCTTCACGCTGGTCGATGACTACGGTCACCACCCCGTGGAGATGGCGGCCACGATTGCAGCGGCACGCGGCGCGTTCCCCGGCCGCCGTTTGGTGCTGGCGTTTCAGCCGCACCGCTACAGCCGCACGCGCGATTGCTTTGAAGATTTCGTCAAGGTCATTGGCCAGGCTGACGCCGTGCTGTTGACCGAGGTGTACGCCGCAGGCGAGGCACCCATCGTCGCCGCCGACGGTCGCAGCCTGACCCGTGCCTTGCGCGTGGCAGGACGCATTGAGCCCGTGTTTGTGGCCGACGTGGCCGACCTGCCTCAGGCCATTTGGGATGCTGCGCGCGCGGGCGATGTGGTGTTGTGTATGGGGGCCGGTTCGATCGGAGCGGTGCCTTCCAAAGTGCTGGAGTTGCTACAAACTTCAGAGCATCTGGTGCAGGAGGGACAAGGAGTATGAGCCAATTGAACCTAAATTTTGGCAAAGTGGCGGTGCTCATGGGCGGCGCTTCGGCAGAGCGCGAGGTGTCTTTGATGTCGGGCCAAGGGGTGTTGGCGGCCTTGCGTTCCAAAGGTGTGGATGCCCATGCGTTTGACCCGTCGGAACGCGAGCTGTCTGACCTCAAGCGTGAAGGTTTCGAGCGCTGTTTTATCGCACTGCACGGCCGCTTTGGGGAAGACGGCACGGTGCAAGGGGCCTTGGAGCTGCTGGGCATTCCTTACACCGGCCCGGGTGTCATGGCGTCCAGTATCTCCATTGACAAGGTCATGACCAAACGCATTTGGCGTGCCGAAGGCCTGCCCACACCCGCTTGGCAACAGGTGAACAGCGCAGCCGCCACGCAAGCCGCGTTGGCTGAATTGGGCGCGCCCATGATCGTTAAACCCGCCCGTGAAGGCTCCACGATTGGGCTGACCAAAGTCACGTCGGTAGATCAATGCGCTGCGGCCTACCAGTTGGCCGCACAGCATGACCCCGAGGTGTTGTGTGAACAATTCATCCAAGGTGATGAGGTCACGATTCCCGTGCTGGGCACCGAGCAGTCGGCGCAGGCCCTGCCCGTCATCCGCATCGTGGCACCCGACGGCAATTACGACTACCAGAACAAGTACTTCACCGACACCACCCAGTATTTGGTGCCTTGCGGCCTGCCGGAGGGCGAAGAAGCGCAGATTCAAAATATCGTGCTGGCGGCGTACCGCACGCTCGGCTGCCGAGGCTGGGCGCGTGCCGATGTGATGATTGACGCCACCACACGCCAGCCTTACTTGCTGGAAATCAATACGTCGCCGGGCATGACCAGTCATTCTTTGGTGCCCATGTCCGCTAAGTCAGCAGGCATTGATTACCCCACGTTGTGCGTTGAAATCTTGAGTCATGCGACTCGGGACTATGCGTTTGACAACAACGCGCAGACCCACGCGCACACCGTCACGACCGCCCTATGACCGATGCTCTGCCCACACCGCTGGACGTGAAACTCATGAACACCATGGCCCTCGCCTTGTTCACGGGGTTCATGCTGCTGCTCGTGGGCACGGTGGCTGTTTGGGCGGCGGGGCATCCGTGGTTTGCGGTGCGCGGCATCACAGTGACCGGGCAAGTCGTCCACACCAATGCCGCCATGCTGCGAGCCAATGTATCGCCTCGCTTGACCGGTACCTTTTTCACGCTGGACATTGCTGCCGCACGGGACGCCTTTGAGTCCATCGGCTGGGTGCGGCACGCGCAAGTTCACCGAGCTTTCCCCAACCGACTCAAGGTGACCCTAGAAGAGCACCAAGCCGTGGCCTATTGGGGCCGAGAGAGTGAGTCGACCTTGGTGAACAGCTTTGGCGAGGTGTTTGAGGCCAACGCAGGGGAGATTGAGCAAGACAGTTTGCCTCGTTTGTCGGGGCCGACCGGCAGTGCAGCTAAGGTACTGGTCATGGACCAGACCTTGCAGCCTCACTTTGCGGCGTTGAACCTCACCATTGAGCAGCTCGACATGACCCCGCACGGCGGCTGGCGCGTGCGCCTAGACAACGATGGGGTGATCGAATTGGGCAGTGGCAGCACCGAGCAGGTGTTGACGCGAACCGACCGATTTTTGAAAACATTGACACAGGTCGTGGCGCGGTATGGCCGCACCCCCGAGGCACTGGAAACCGCCGATTTGCGGCATGAAGATGGGTATGCGATTCGGCTGCGCGGCGTGAGCACGCTGGCAGCAGCGGATACAAAAAAGAAATAAGCGCAGCAGCGGACAGACAAGCAACAGGTGAACACATGGCAAAAGAATACAAAGACATCGTCGTCGGGCTCGATATTGGCACTGCCAAGATCATGGCCGTGGTGGCGGAGGTCCTGCCCAATGGCCAGCTCAAGTTGGCTGGGCTGGGTTTTGCACCGAGCAACGGGCTCAAGCGCGGCGTGGTGGTCAATATTGATGCCACGGTTCAAAGCATTCAGCAGGCCTTGAAAGAAGCCGAGTTGATGGCCGACTGCAAGATCACCCGGGTGTACACCGGCATCACCGGCAGCCACATTCGCGGCATCAACTCCAGCGGGATGGTCGCCATCAAGGACCGTGAAGTCACTGCGGCCGACGTGGCCCGCGTGGTGGAGACCGCCAAAGCCATCAATATTTCCACCGATCAGCGTTTGCTGTTGGTCGAGCCGCAAGAGTTCATCATCGACGGACAAGATGTGAAAGAGCCGATCGGCATGAGTGGCATTCGCTTGGAAGCCAAGGTCCATATCGTCACTGGTGCCCAGAGTGCGGCGGAGAACATCATCAAGTGTGTGCGCCGCTGCGGGCTGGAAGTCGAGCAGCTCATGCTCAACCCCTTGGCCAGCAGCCTGTCCGTTTTGACCGAAGACGAGCGCGAACTGGGCGTGGCGCTGGTCGATATTGGTGCGGGCACCACCGATGTGGCTATTTTCACCAATGGTGCCATCCGGTACACCGCGGTGATTCCCATTGCGGGTGATTTGATCACCAGCGACATTGCCATGGCCTTGCGCACGCCCACCAAAGACGCCGAGGACATCAAGGTCGAGCACGGTTATGCCAAACAAATGCTGGCCGACCCCGAGTCTCAGGTTGAGGTGCCCGGCCTGGGCGACCGGGGCCCGCGCATGCTCAGCCGCCAGGCGCTGGCAGGGGTGATTGAACCCCGTGTGGAAGAGATCTTCACGCTGGTGCACCAGGTGATGCGCGAATCGGGTTTTGAAGAAATGCTGTCCAGCGGCATCGTGCTCACCGGCGGCAGTAGCCTCATGCCGGGCATGGTCGAATTGGGGGAAGATATTTTCCTCAAGCCCGTGCGCCGGGGCATTCCGAAATACGCCAGCTCCCTGGCCGACATGGTGGCGCAGCCTCGGGCGGCCACGGTCATGGGCTTGTTAGAGGAGGCGCGCACGGCGCGTCAACGTGGTTTCAAAGTGGCGCAGAAGAATGGGTCCATGAAGACCGCCTTTGGGCAGGTCAAGGACTGGTTTGTGGGGAACTTCTAGCCATGAAAACCCCCCAGTCGCTTGCCCGTGCCAGTCCGTATTGGCGATGGCCCTGCAACGGGCCACCTGAGCCACCGCCCCGACATCTGAATTTTGAAGAATCGGCAACTGCCAAACCATTGAAACTTAAGGAGAGCTCACATGCCTATCGAAATGATTGAAGAAGAAACCTTTAACCTGGGCACGCAGATCAAAGTCATCGGCGTGGGCGGCGGCGGCGGCAACGCTGTGGGTCACATGATTGGCTGCGGCGTGCAAGGCGTGGAGTTCATCTGCGCCAATACCGACGCGCAAGCCTTGGTGCGCAGTGACGCCCACAAAAGCATTCAGCTCGGCACCAGTGGCTTGGGCGCTGGCAGCAAGCCGGACAAAGGTCGCGAGGCGGCTGAACTGGCGGTGGACGACATCCGTGCCGCCATTGAGGGCGCGCACATGTTGTTCATCACTGCGGGCATGGGCGGTGGCACTGGCACCGGCGCGGCACCGGTGATTGCCCGTGTGGCGCGTGAGATGGGCATTTTGACCGTGGGCGTCGTCACCAAACCCTTCGAGTTTGAAGGCGGTCGCCGCATGACCAACGCTGACAACGGACTGGCCGAGTTGGAAGCCAATGTGGACTCCCTGATCGTGGTGCTGAACGAAAAGTTGCTCGATGTGTTGGGTGACGACGTGACCCAAGACCAGGCCTTTGCCCATGCCAATGACGTGTTGAAAAATGCGGTCGGAGGCATTGCCGAGATCATCAATGTGCCCGGCCATGTGAACGTTGACTTTGAAGACGTGCGCACTGTCATGGGGGAACCCGGCAAAGCCATGATGGGCACTGCCGTGGCCTCTGGCCCCGACCGCGCCCGCATTGCCGCCGAGCAGGCCGTGGCCTGTCCGCTGCTTGAAGGCATTGACCTGTCGGGTGCCAAAGGTGTGCTGGTGCTGATCACTGCCGCCAAAGGCTCCCTGAAATTGGCTGAGTCCAAGCTGGCCATGAACACCATTCGCGCTTACGCCTCGCCCGATGCTCATGTCATCTACGGCACGGCTTATGACGACAGCCTAGATGACGACATTCGCGTGACCGTGGTGGCCACCGGTTTGAGCCGCCAAGGCGTGCGCCGCACGTCCGTGCCTTTGCAAGTGCTGCGCACGGGCACCGACAACATGCCCATTCACGTGCCCACACTGAATTCGCCCTTGAGCAGTGTGGTGTCCAGCGGCTCGGTCAGCGGCGGCATGGCTTCCTCGACGCTGGGCGGCCACAGCCAGCCCGATTACGCCGGCATGGCCACCCCCAGTGTGTGGCGCACCCGGGACCGCACTCAAGCGGCGGCCAAGGTCGATGCTTTGGCCTCGGGCGGTATGGATGATTTTGAAATCCCCGCCTTCTTGCGCAAACAAGCCGACTAAACCAGACAGATCAGCCCCACACACGAACAGGGTGTGTTGCCGCGCTTGCGGTGGCCCACCCTGTTCGGCTTTTAGAATGCCCCCGTGCTGAAACAACGAACACTCAAAGCCCTTAGCCGTGCCGTCGGCGTGGGCCTGCACAGCGGCCAGCGGGTAGAACTCACCCTGCGCCCCGCCCCACCTGACACGGGCATCGTGTTTCGGCGGATTGACCTGCCCGAGCCCGTGGACATTCCGGTGTCTGCCCTGGCCGTGACCGACACCCGCTTGGCCTCTACGCTGTCCCGTGGCAACGCCAAAGTGCACACCGTGGAGCACCTGATGTCGGCCTGTGC
>JAGODZ010000374.1 GCA_017997975.1 Rhodoferax sp. | reverse complement strand
GCGGCGCTCTGCAACTCGGCTTGAATGGCGCGCTCATTGGCGCTGTCCAGCGCAGAGGTGGCTTCGTCAAAAATCAAAATAGGCGGGTTCTTGAGCAGCGTGCGGGCAATGGCGACCCGTTGCTTCTCGCCGCCCGAGAGCTTCAAGCCGCGCTCGCCGACCATGGTGTCGTAACCCTTGGGCGTGGCGCTGATGAAGTTGTGAATGTGGGCACTGCGGGCCGCTTCTTCCACTTGGGCACGCGTGGCACCGGGGCGGCCATAGGCAATGTTGTATTCCACCGTGTCGTTGAACAGCACCGTGTCTTGCGGCACGATGCCAATGGCTTGGCGCACGCTGGCCTGGGTGACTTGCTTGATGTCTTGCCCGTCAAACAAAATCCGCCCCCCCTGCACGTCATAAAAGCGAAACAACAGGCGGGCCAGCGTGGACTTGCCCGCGCCGGACGGGCCGACGACCGCCACCGTTTTGCCCGCCGGCACCTCAAAGCTCACATCGTGCAGGATGGGGCGGGCCGGGTCGTAGGCGAAGTTGACATGCTCAAAACGCACCTCGCCGTCGCTGATGTGCAGCGCTTTCGCACCGGGCACATCGG
Organism: Rhodoferax sp.; assembly: GCA_017997975.1. Lineage (GTDB taxonomy): Bacteria > Pseudomonadota > Gammaproteobacteria > Burkholderiales > Burkholderiaceae_C > Rhodoferax. Next base: position 2,021 of record JAGODZ010000374.1, on the reverse strand, counting down.
CCACCTCGCGTTCGCGCTCCATCAGGGTGAACATTTTTTCAAGGTCGGTCAGGCTTTGCTTGATTTCGCGGTACAGCACGCCCAAAAATCCCAGCGGAATGTAGAGCTGGATCATGAACGCGTTGACCATCACCAAATCACCCAACGTCATGTTGCCGTCCACCACGCCTTGGGTGGCGCGCCACAGCATGGCGACCAAGCCAATCGCAATGATGAGTTGCTGGCCGGTGTTGAGCAGGCTCAGGGTGCGCTGGCTTTTGAGCGACGCTTTGCGGAACTTGGCCAGGTTTTCGTCGTAACGCTGGGCCTCAAACTCTTCGTTGTTGAAGTATTTGACCGTTTCATAGTTCAGCAAAGAGTCCACCGCCCGGCTGTGCGCGCCCGAGTCCAGCTCGTTCATCAGCTTGCGAAACTGGGTGCGCCACTCGGTCACCGTCACGGTGAAGGTGATGTAGAACACCAGCGCAATCAGCGTAATGCCCGCAAACCACACATCAAACTTGACCGCCAGCAGCGTCAGCACCATGGCCACTTCAATCAGCGTGGGCACGATGCTGTAGAGCGAATAACTGATGAGTGAATTGACGGCACGGGTGCCGCGCTCGATGTCGCGCGTCATGCCGCCGGTTTGGCGCTCTAAGTGAAAGCGCAGGCTCATGGCGTGCAGGTGGCGAAACACCTCCAGCGAGATGGTGCGCGACGCGCCCTCGGTGGCCTTGGCAAAAATCAGCTCGCGCAACTCGGCAAACAAGCTGGTGGACAGGCGCAGCAGGCCATAGGTCAGCAGCAGCGCCACCGGCACCACCACCAGCGCGGTGCCGTCCAGGCCCGCTTTGGGGTTCATGGTGTCAATCAATTCTTTGAGCAGCAGCGGCACGCTCACGTTGGCCATCTTGGCACCCACCATGAACGCCAGCGCGGCCATCACGCGCCATTTGTAGGTCCACAGGTAGGGAAACAGCCGGCGCAGGGTGGCCCAGTCGGTGCGAGGCGGGGCGGGGGGTGCCGCGTTAGAGGCGGTGGACGGGCCGGAGTGGGGGGAACTGAGTTCGCCAGAGCGACGCATGGGGGACAATCTTGAAGCTTAAACAACCCTGATTGTGCCCATGTCTGAACTTTCTAGCGCCCTGCCGCCTTCGCCCATTCCGCCCCTGTCCGCGCCCAAAGACCGCGCCACCGGCGTCATCCTGCCCACCGACCAAGAGCTGGTGCTCAAGGTGATTCCGATGCCGGGCGACTGCAATGCCAATGGCGACATTTTTGGCGGCTGGGTCATGGCCCAAGTGGACCTGGCCGGGGCCGTGGTGCCCGCCCGCTACACGGGGGGACGCATGGCCACGGTGGCAGTGAACGAATTCATCTTCAAACAACCGGTGCGGGTGGGCGACATCTTGTCGTTTTTCTCCAAGCTGGTGCGCATTGGCCGCACCTCCATCACGGTCAAGGTGGAGGTGTATGCCGAGCGCTTTGGCACCCATGGTGCTTACAGCAAGGTCACCGAGGCCTTGCTCACCTACGTGGCGATTGACGAAGCCGGTCACCCGCGCCCGATTCCCAACACCGATGTTGCTCCTTAAATAATAGCTGCCTGCGCAGTCTCCACAAGGGTTAGCGCCCTTATTTCTATAAAAAAATCGTATGACCATGCCCTCCCACACCGAATTCCCCACGCCTTTTGAGCAAGGCAACCGCAACCAAACCGCCACGTGGGCGCAAACGATCGCGTTTTACGAGCGTTTGTCAGCGGCTTACCCGCAGGTGCTGCGCTTCTGGCAGATTGGGGTGTCCGACCAAGGCATTCCCCTGCACGCCGGCGTGATCACGGCCGATGGCGTGTTGGACCAAGCCACCCTCAAAGCGCAGGGCCGCCCGGTGTTTTTCAACAACAACGGCATTCACCCCGGCGAGCCCGAAGGGGTTGACGCCTGCATGGCGCTGGTGCGTGACCTGTGCACCCAAGCCTCGGCACGGGCGGCGCTGGGCACCACCGTGTTTTTGTTCATCCCGCTCTACAACGTGGA
>JAGODZ010000144.1 GCA_017997975.1 Rhodoferax sp. | reverse complement strand
GTGTTCCAGTAGGCTTATCCCTGTGCTCATCGATTGCTCTGATCCAAAAAACTGAGAAGGCTAGAGTTTGCTCAGTTTTGGAGTTTCTACAAGCGTTTTTGCTATCAATTTAGGTGCGATTGCCCTGCGCATGATTGGCGGGGGCTATAGCCTCATTTGTCAATTTCTCCTTGGCCCGGCGGGGCAGAAACAGCTCTCACCCCCCCCCTGTGGCGAGAAGTAATTTGCCCCAGCACCGTGTTGAACCCCAGCGGCAAGGCAAAATAATTGAACGCGCTGGATATAAGCGGTGCTGCCCACTTTGATTCACTTCCTCTCTGACCACGCCAACCCTCTGCCATGAAAAAAGACAAAACCTACCGCTTTGAAACACTTGCCGTGCACGCCGGTCATGGTGTGGACCCCGCCACTGGCGCGGTGGTGGACCCGATCCATCTGTCCACCACCTTCGAGCGTGAGCCCGATGGCAGCTATCCCCGAGGCTATTTGTACTCCCGCAATGGCAACCCCAATCGCAATGGTCTGGAGACGGCTCTGGCGGCGTTGGAGTGCGGCGAGGCTTGCGCCACCTTTGGCTCTGGCTTGGCGGCCGTGACCGCTATTTTTCAGGGTTTGCAGCCCGGTGATCATGTGCTGGCCCCGCTGGACATCTACCACGGCACGGCCAATGTGCTCAAACACTTGTTTGCCAAATGGCAGGTGAGCGCCAGTTTCATCGACATGACCCAGCTGGACAATGTGACCCACGCACTGCAGCCCAACACCCGCATTGTCTGGATTGAAACGCCTTCCAACCCCTTGCTGCAGTGTGTGGACATTGCCGCGCTGTCCGACATGGCCCACCGAGCCGGCGCGCGCGCCATTGCCGACAACACCTTTGCCTCGCCTGTGTTGCAGCGCCCGCTGGAGTTGGGCTGCGACATGGTGATGCACGCCACCACCAAGTACTTGGGTGGCCGCAGCGACGTGCTGGGTGGGGCGGTGGTGTCCAAAGTGAATGATGACGCCTTTGCGCAAGTGCGTACCGCTCAGCTGTTTGGTGGTGGGGTGCCGTCTCCCTTCGACTGCTGGCTGGTCATGCGCAGCTTGCCGACGCTGCCCTATCGCATTCAGGCGCATTGTGCGAACGCCATGAAGGTGGCGCAATTTTTGGACAGCCACCCCAAAGTGTCCAAGGTGCACTACCCCGGCCTAGAAAACAACGCCTTTCACACGTTGGCTAAGCAGCAAATGTCTGGCTTTGGCGGCATGTTAAGTTTTGAAACTCAGGCAGGCAAAGCCGCCGCCATGGCGGTGGCCGAACACGTCGAAATCTTCACCCGCGCCACCAGCTTGGGTGGGGTGGAGAGCTTGATTGAACACCGCGCCTCCATCGAAGGGCCAGACAGCAAAACACCACAAGGGCTGTTGCGCGTCTCGGTGGGCTTGGAGCACGCCGACGACTTGATTGACGATTTGTCGCAAGCGCTGGACCACATTGCTTGATGCCCGCCGCACGGCGAGGCAGCACAAGACAACACAGCACACCCTCATCTTTAGGGCACTGAATTTGTCGTTCCCCCACCCGTGCGACGCCATTTTCAGCGTACCCCTTTTTACGCTCGCACGGGCTGAGTCAGCCTGTGCGTTGACGCTCTGCGCCTCGTCTCGTGCCGGGTAGCGCAGGCACCTCTTAAGGTTGGGTTTCTCGGGCAAGGCGAAGACGCTCCAACAGGGCGCGCACAGCGGCAGAACGCTCGAAGCGGCGGTGCACCACGATCAGCTCAGAGACGGCGTGCACATCGTTCAAGGTGCAAAACGCCACCCCGGGCAGGCGCATCACCCGCGCCGAGGCGGGCAGCAATGCCACCCCCAGTCCGGCGGCCACCAACCCAATGGTTGAACTCATCTCATTGACCACCATCGTGCGCTGTGGGGTAAATCCCGCTGTCGCCATCAGTTGGCGCAAGGTGTGGGCCAGACTCAGGCCAGGCGGGTCATCGGGCTGCAACAGCGTGTCGTGCGCCAAGTCAGACAGCGAGAGGCTGCCCGCCGAACTTAGGGGGTGGTTTTCTGGCAGCACGGCAATCAGAGGCTGGCGGGCCAACACAAATGACTCGCAACCTTCCACATCGGCGGGCAGGGGGCCGCGCGTGACGGACATGTCCAACACCCCGTTTTGCACCCCCTCCACCAAAGTGGCCGCCAGCCGCATCAGCATTTCAAGGGTGACATCGGGGTGGGTGGCGCGAAACCCGGCCAAGCTGCGCACAAAAGGCTGCTCTGCCAAGGCACTGCTGACATAGCCAATCACCACGTTGCCGGTTTCGCCTCGGGCGGCCCGCTGCGCGGCATGACCCGCTTTGTCGGCATGGTGAAGTGCGGCGCTGGCTTCGACCCAAAACGCCTCGCCAGCCTCGGTCAGCGCGATGCGGCGATTCGCTCGCAAAAAGAGTTGCACCCCCAAGCGCTCCTCCAGCGCCCGAATGTGCTGGCTTAAGGCCGGCTGGGCGATGCCCAAGCGCTGAGCGGCGCGTCCCACATGCAACTCTTCGGCGGTAGCAACAAAGTAGCGAAATTGACGAAAGTTCACAGCAGCCTGATCGAGTTAATTTAACTTATCGAAATTGTAATTTTTATTGCATTGATCTTATGAAATTGCCATTGGACAATGGGCTGACCTGATACCCACGCTGCTTCAGCCTCCGCCCTGACGCAGGTCATAGGCCATTTTTTTTCCATTTTCTGCCTCACCATGCCCCACTCGAATCCCTCCCTGCTGACCCGCCCCACCACCGTGTTGTTGTTGGCCACTTTTTGTTGCCTGCTGTGGGGTAGCGCCTACCCGGCCATCAAACAGGGCTATGCGTTGTTTGGCATTGCCCGCCATGACGTGGCCAGTCAAATGGTGTTTGCGGGCGTTCGCTTTGTGGCCGCTGGGGGCCTGCTGTTGCTGGCCGGCGCAGTCATGGGCTGGGGCCTGCGCATCAAGCGTGAGTATTGGGGCGGCGTGGCCGCGTTGGGCCTGACTCAGACGGCTTTGCAATACATCTTTTTCTACATTGGTGTGGCCAATGCCACGGGCACCAAGAGCTCCATCATGAACGCCACGGGCACCTTCTTCTCGGTGCTATTGGCCCATTACATTTACCACAATGATCGCCTTTCAGGGCGCCGCGCGTTGGGCTGTCTGGTGGGTTTCTTGGGGGTGGCCGCGGCAAATTACGGACCCACTTTGCTGCAGCCCGACTTCACCTTGGCCGGCGAGGGCGCGGTGATGATGGCGGCTTTGGTGCTCTCCGCTGCGTCCATTTATGGCAAAAAACTCTCACAGCATTTGAACGCGGCCGTCATGACGGGTTGGCAAATGATGATTGGCGGTGCGGTGCTGCTCACCGGCGGCTGGATGGCTGGGGGGCAGATGGCGGACTTCACGTTGGGATCATTGACATTGATGGCTTACATGGCGCTGTTGTCCGCACTGGCTTTCAGTATTTGGAGCGCCTTGCTTAAACACAACCCGGTCGGGCGGGTCACGGTCTTCAACTTTCTGATTCCCGTGTTTGGCGTTGCGCTGTCGGCCCTCTTTTTAGGCGAAGACGTGTTTGCCTGGAAAAACGGCGTGGCTTTGATTTTGGTTTGCGCCGGTATCTGGCTGGTCACCGCTGAGAAGCGAGGGAGTCGGCCCACGCCTGCCATGCCCCAAGCGGCACGCCTGTAACCGCCGGCGCGGGAGGTGGCCAGGCCATAGTCCTCGAAAATGCTTTTGAGGTGCTATTTATTAAGTAGCTGCTGGCGCAGGTGCAGCAAGGGCCAGAGCCCGATTTTGCTAATGAACCGTCGCGCTACAAGGGGTGAACGGTAGGTCTGTGAAATGGGGGGTGGGGTGAACGCCGTGCCACCCGACCCCCTGCGACCCCATCGGTTTAGTAACGCGCTCCCCCTCGGTGATTTCAACAACGACCCCACGCCAGAGAGCACTCTTTCCCTATCAGCCTCGCACCATGGCCATGATGTCAGCCGGATTCAAGGTGCTGGCCTTTTGCTGAATGTGCGGCAGGTACTGGCTTTGGAGCTGTTTGGCCGGGCCCATCAGGTCTTGAAAGGTGTTGCGCAGCAGCTCGGTGCTCATCACCCGGCCCCCGCTGTAGTAGCGTTTGGCCACCTGGCCCAGCGCGTACGTGGTGGCAAAAGAGAACGCCATGCCGGTGGCATGGCTGCCCAAAGAGCCGATCGTGCGCCCCGCTATTTTCCCCAGCAACCCGCCCAGCAATTTGCGGCCAAACTGCTCCAGGTACTGCGACGACAGACCAACCCCGGCGGCGGCAATGAATTCACGAATGTGGCCCTGGTCCAGCTCCACCCCATGCGATTTTCCAATGGCGTAAACCATTTTGACTTGCAAAGGAATGATCGCCATCGACGCCCAAGACTGGGGCAGCAATTCCAAAGCGCCGTTCAAAATGGCGTAATTCAAAATCGATTTGTCCAGCGCGGCGTGGTCAGCGCTGACAGGAGTTGCCGTTATGGAGGGCATCGAAGGCAGGGGTGAAGAGGGGGCCGCAGCGGGGGCCGTCACAGCGATGGGCAAGGCCACTGCCAGTGATTGCGCTTGCGCATCAAACACTTGGGTTTGCGCATCGTCCAGCTGTAATTGCACTTTGAGCATAGCCAAAAATTGTTGCTCCGGTGCCGTCTGCTGGCCATCCGCATCACAGACGCAGACCGCCATTTCATAGGCCAGCTGGCGGTAGTCGGCGTCTTGCAAGGCGTGTGCGGCCTCTGCCACGGAGGTGCGCTTGAGCAAGACATCTTGGTACAGGGCGGCCATATCCACACCCTGTGCAGTGGGGGCCAAAGAGGCGGCAATGCGGCGAATTTCTTCGCGCTCGGTTTCTGCTTTGTGGCCGTCTGAAAAGGCGGCAAACAAGGCAATGGTGAGCAGTGATTTTTGATCGGCGGGGGTCATGGTGCAGTTCCTTTGAAGGGGTGAGTTGAAGTCAGATGTTGGGTGGTGTTTGCCACCCCGCTCTGGTGATAGGCAAGGCGAGTACCCACTAGGGTGCTGGGGTGAAAGGCGGTTGGGCCTGCCTAGGTCAGTGAGGGCAGCCAGGCGGTCATACTGCAAATGCTGTGGCGAGTGCCATCAACGGGGGCTGTTGGCTGGACGAAGCTTGCCCACCAACAGGTGTCCTGCCACGGCAATCGCCAGCAGCAGCACCATCACTAAGGCCCATACCACCCACAGCAAGGGCGCAATCCACGCCAGCAGCGGGGTGAGCCAAGGGGTGGCGGTGACCAGCAGGTCCATGCCACCGGCCACCATCGCCTTGATGGGCTCCAGTAACGCCGGGTCCACCCACAACGCCAGCCACGCTGGCATCGGCCATTGGCTGATGGCCTGCAGGCCGCCCACTGCTTGGTCAGCCGAGCCGACCAGCCCAGTGGCCAAAGACGCCATGACGGCGATCATGCCCGTCCACAACAGGGCCACCACGACAACGCCCGCCCACATCAGTAATTTCATCTTTAAATTCCTCGCCGGTTGTCGCCATCCGTGCGTTTTTGCAGCGGATGGCAGTGAATAAAGAACAGACTGAATTTTCGTGAATGGGCGCTGAATTGCAGACTTTTCACAGACAAATGGCCTCACGTGATTTCCGGGCTTGCCCTCTTGTGGCTGCCGTTGTTGTCGTGTAGCAAAAGTCACGCAGGGGGTGGGGCCGTCACGCAAGAATCGCTGCACCGGTGAGAGCGCCCCTAAAAAAGCCCCGCCAGTGCAAGCAACAGCGGGGCTAATTTGGCTCGAATTTGCTACTAAATAAGTAGCTGGTTACGCAGACCCGGTATGGGCTAGAGCACGATTTTGCATATAAAAACCAATGCGAATCGTATGGGCTGTTAGGTGGGCGATCTGAACAGTCAACGCCTTCGCCTCAGTTCGCCAGCCCATGCGCTGATCCAAAAACTAGGCCAGCAGCGCATTCACCCGCTTGACGTAAGCCGCAGGGTCGGCGGGCATGCCGCCTTCGGCCAGCAAGGCTTGGTCGAACAAGATGTGGGCCAGGTCGTTGAAGTGCACCGAGCCGTCCAGCTTTTTCACCAGCGGGTGGTCGGCGTTCACTTCCAGCACCGGCTTCACCTCGGGGGCTGCCTGACCGGCTTGTTTGAGCATGCGCGCCAGTTGGGTGCTCATGCCGTCGTCTTGCACCACCAAGCAGGCGGGGCTGTCCACCAAGCGGGTGGTCACGCGCACGTCTTCGGCCTTGTCTTTCAGGGCTTCTTTGAGCTTGGCAAGTAGAGGCTTGAAGGTTTCAGCGGCTTCTTCAGCGGCCTTTTTCTCATCCGCGTCTTGCAGCTTGCCCAAATCGACCGCGCCTTTGGCCACGCTTTGCAGCGGGGTGCCGTCAACCTCTTGCACATAGTTCAGCGCCCACTCGTCCACGCGGTCGGTCATCAACAGCACCTCAATGCCTTTTTTCTTGAAGACTTCGAGCTGTGGGCTGTTCTTGGCTGCCGCCATGGTGTCGGCGGTGATGTAGTAGATGGCGTCTTGGCCTTCTTTCATGCGCGCTTTGTAGTCGGCAAAGCTCACGCTCACTGAATCGGTGGTGCTGGAGGCAAAACGCAAGAGCTTGGCCAAGCGCTCTTTGTTGGCATAGTCTTCGCCCAGGCCTTCTTTCAACACCGCGCCAAACTCGGCGTAAAACTTGCTGTACTTGCCCACGTTTTTCTCGGCCTCAGTCTTGTCTTCAGCGCTCAACACGTCGGTCACGCCATCGGCACCCGCTTCGGGCAGCTTGTCGCTCTTCGCCAAGTCTTCCAGCATGCCCAGCACGCGCTTGGTACAGCCTTCGCGAATCGCTTTCACGTCGCGGCTTTCTTGCAGCAACTCTCTAGACACGTTCAGGGGCAGGTCGGCGGAATCGACCACGCCTTTGACAAAGCGCAGGTAGGTCGGCAGCAGGGCTTCGGCGTCATCCATGATGAAGACGCGTTTCACGTACAGCTTCACACCGGCTGACTTTTCGCGGTTGTACAAATCCATGGGCGCTTTGCCGGGAATGTAGAGCAACTGCGTGTACTCGGTGCTGCCTTCCACGCGGTTGTGCGTGTGGGCCAGCGGCGCTTCAAAGTCGTGGCTGATTTGTTTGTAGAACTCGTTGTACTGCTCTTCGGTGATGTCTTTTTTGGCACGCGCCCAAATGGCGTTGCCTTTATTCACGGCTTCCCACTCGCCGGTCTTGACCATGCCACCGGGCTGGCGACCGCCGGCCTCGTCGTTGGGGTTGATCAAATCACCGTCTTTCCACTCTTCCTTTTCCATCAAAATGGGCAGGCTGATGTGGTCAGAGTACTTGCTGATGATGCTTTTCAGCTTCCAGGCGCTGGCGTAGTCCAGGGCGTCGTCGCGCAGGTGCAAGATGACGCTGGTGCCTCGCGCGGCACGGTCAATGGATTCGACCTCAAAGTCGCCCGCGCCGCCGCTGATCCAGCGCACGCCTTCCGACGATTTCATGCCCGCACGGCGCGACTCCACCGTGATCTTGTCGGCCACGATGAAGCCGGAGTAAAAGCCCACGCCAAACTGGCCAATCAGCTGCGAGTCTGATTTTTGGTCGCCCGAGAGCTTGCTCACAAAGTCTTTGGTGCCGCTCTTGGCAATCGTGCCCAGGTGCTCAATGGCCTCTTGCGTGCTCATGCCAATGCCGTTGTCGGTGATGGTGAGCGTCTTGGCGTCTTTGTCAAACGACACACGCACTTCCAGCGTGGGCGCGTCTTCGTACAGGCCGCTGTCGTTGATGGCTTCATAACGCAGCTTGTCGCACGCGTCGGAGGCGTTGGACACCAGCTCGCGCATGAAAATTTCTTTGTTGGAGTACAGCGCATGGGTGACCAGGTGCAGCAGCTGGGCCACTTCGGCCTGAAAAGAATGGGTTTGTTTGGTCATAAATATCCAGATTCAAGAGTCAACAGGTTGCACAAAAAATAACGCCACCTTAAGCGGCGGTCGAACCCGCAATTATGGCCGCTTGCCTTGAAATCAAGAGGCAAGGGCGAGGACAGAATCAAACGGCAGGCGTCTTCGGCGTGAGCCATTGGAGGACTTGTTGGGTCACGTCGGGGTGATTCAGCAATGCCAAATGGCTCATTCGGTACACGATGCGTTGGCAGGATGGGGCAAACACCAGACTGCGCAGCGGGTCGTCATGCTCACCCAGGGCGCTGTGCAAAGGCACCAGCCCGTCACCAATCAGACCGTTGGCCAAGTCGCTGCGTTGGCCTGCGGTGGTGGCCGCCAAGGTGAAGCAGGTGATGCCCTTGGGCAAGGGGAGAAACACACGGGTGTCGGGCTTTCTTTGAAACCGGTCGTGCCCTTGCCAGTCGGCGTCGAGCACGTGGCCGTAGCGCAGGTCGGTGATGCCCGCGCTGCGCA
>JAGODZ010000373.1 GCA_017997975.1 Rhodoferax sp. | reverse complement strand
TTCGTTGATGCGTGCAGTCAGCAAAGCGACTTGCACTTCTGGGCTACCAGTGTCGTTGGCAGCGCGGGCGTTGGCCTTGACAACTTCGGCCTTGATGGAGGATGCGATCATTGGGGAATTTCCTTGAATGCGGCGAGCAGCCACCCTTTTGAAGGGCCGCAGGCACTGGTTTTACTTGCGCCAGAAGCTGGAAGGGCCACTGGCGTGCGTCTTGCACCATGCAAAACCCGACGATTATAGCGCGCGCCTGCCATAGGACCCCCGCCACTCCCGCTGCGAGTCCGTAACCACCACATCTACGGGATTCTTCGCGCTTGACGGCAATGGCGCGCGTGGCAGCATGGCATGGCACGCCCCTCCGCCCACCCAAGCCACTCCACCGAGCCCGCCATGCCGCCCATCAACAACCCCGCCGCCCGTCTGCCCACCCACCGCACCGGCGCCCTGCTGGCCATTGGCCTGGCCCTGTGCCTGATTGGTGCTCCGGGCGAAGCGGACGCCAAAAGCGCCAAAAAAGGCAAGACCGGCACCAGCGAACCCGCCAAAAAGAAGGGCGTGTCCAAGGTCACCTACCAGCGCAGCACCTCGGAAGAAAGCACAGCAGAACGCGACCGCCGCATGTACCGCGAGTGCAAAGGCCTGCACAACGCGGGGGCGTGCCGGGGGTATACGAGGTAAGGGAGCCTCTAAAAACCCCATCTTTCGATCGTCACCGCCCCATCCAGCGCGACAATCCCCCATGAGCAAGCCCCAAGCCCGCTGCGCCATCAAGTTCGCCCTCTTTGCCGATGTAGCGCCCTGGCCAAGATCGAAATGCTTGGTGGTCCACTGCAGGTCATTGCCCGCCACATCGCCTTCGCCCACCAGACGCAGCCAGCAGGTCATTGATGAATTGCTGCCCAGTGGGAACGCCGCCAAGGGCGGACGTCCGCCATACCCCACCGGGGTGATGGTGCGCATCCTGATCCTCAATCACGTCTACAACCTCAGCGACGAGCAGTTGGACTATCAACTGCTGCACCCCAGCGCTTTTGCCTTCTGGCCAAAAGCGCCAACATCCCCGACCGCAACACCATCTGCGCTTGGGCGTAGATGGCGTAACGGCGCACAGAAGCACGATGTTTAATCCGCGTCAAGGCCTTCGCGGCGGTCTACCGCGCGAGCGGTTTAGTCCGTTGCCCAAATCCGGTCAATCCTCAGTGGTGCTAGCGCATTTTGAATCAGAGGCAGATGTCGGCTTGCAAGTGCGAACACGGCCGGTTTTGGCAACTTTGATGCGCCTCGTTTGCTCCAGCAACTCGCTTCCTGTCAGGTCGTTGCGCTCAAAAGTGATGGTGACGGCGCCAAAGCCCCCGCTGCTATCAACGGGATAGCCGGAACCGCTGTAGCGCACGTTGGGGGGCGTTTGATTGGCCGTGCCGGAGCCGGAAACTTTAAAGTAACCGGGCACGGCAGGCTGCGTCAAAACCGTGAAATCCTTGGTTGCGTCGTACGTGCCGCTGCGGTCCAGGTCGGCAAAAACCAGCCAGCCGTCGCTCCAATGGTTGGAGCCTCCGGCAGGAATCACATACGCATCCAGGTTGCGCTTCATGGCTTCGGTGCGGGCCGCACTCAAGGCTGCCACCAGTGAGTTGGTCTGCGACGTCAGCTCTGAATTGCGCTTGAACGCCACAAAACTTGGCGCGGCCACCATGGACAAGACCGCCACGATCGCCAGCGTGACCATCAGCTCGATCAGGGTGAAGCCGCGGACCGGCAAGGCGCGAGGCCGGGCGCTTTTGGTCATCATGGCCAGCACAGTTTGAAGTCGGTGGACTTGGCGGTGCCCGTGCAACTCTTGGTGCCGTTGCTGGCCATCTCCAGATCGCCCACCTTGGGGTCGGGCTGCAGCGGCGTGGCGACCACCGTCACGCACTCGCCGATCGACAGGGTGCCGGAACCAGCTGCGCATGTCTTGGCAGACAGTCGGTAGGAGGCCGATGTGGTGCTGTCACCCGAGAACACCTTGAAGGGTACGGATGCCGCCGTCTTGCCGCCGCAAGCGGTGCTGGGCGACGGCGCTGTAGGCGTGGCAACAAAGGCAGTGGTGGTGGTAAAGCCCAGATAGCAGTTGTTTTGCGTCATGTAACGCTCCTGCTGTTGCAGCAACTCGGCCAGGGCCGTACGTGCCTGGGCCCTGCGGCCCTTGAGAATGGAATCCTGGTACGAAGGGTAGGCCACCGCGGCAAGAATTCCGATCACAGCCACCACGATCATGAGTTCAATCAAGGTGAACCCGCTTTGTTTCTGCATGTTTGTCATGGTCACTTGTTCTTCAAGTCTTGGTAGTTGTAGATCTGGCGCCAGCTCAGGCGGCCAATGGTCTCGGTGATTTCCACTGGTTTACTTTGCCCCACACCCTTCGTTCCGATGGTGACCGGTTGTTTGACGATCTTGCGGGTAGCCCTGCCAGTGCTGTCGTACGGGGTCACCGTGCTGCCCCCCGTGTCTATTGCTTTTTCCAGAACCAAGAGTTCTCCCGTTATGCCATCTACCGGGTCAAATGACCCTCCGCCATCACCCACATTGACCGTATAGACCTTGTTGGTGCCAGCGTCTGTCGAGCATGCAGCAACAGCGCCGCTGGTTCCCG
>JAGODZ010000143.1 GCA_017997975.1 Rhodoferax sp. | reverse complement strand
CACAGCGACCAATGTGGCCGCCTTGACCCTCTTTGTCGCCAAGGGGCATATCTGGTGGCATTTTGTGGTGGTGATGGCGGTCGCCAATGTGGTGGGCAGTTTGCTGGGCACGCGCATGGCACTCAAACACGGTACGGCCTTTGTGCGCGTCTTTTTCATCGTCGTGGTGAGCGCCTTGATTGTGAAAACCGGCTACGACGCGTTTCTTCGCTAGCGGCCGACGATTCCTAAGTCCGACAGGCTGCTAGGCACCTGTCGGACCCGAGCGTGGTTCGGACATCGCGGGATATCATGCCGATTCAGAGTAAGAGGCCTTAACGCCCGCCCGGAGGAAACATGCGTTATCAAGAATCAAAAGAGCAAAGCGCTGAGCTGCTGCGCCAGGTCATTGCGCTGATGGGGCAGCATGATGCGCCCTTCAATCCGATTTCATTCACGGTCTGGTATGAGTATGTGTCGGGAATCAATGCCTGGTTGACGCAAGCCGTTGCCAAAGCCTTGCTGACTGAGAAGCGCCTGAGCAGTGCGACGCTGATGCGGCTCTACCAAGAAGGTGTCGCAGAGGTGAACCCCTCTGCCATGGTCAAAATTGCCAATGAACTGCAGCAAACCATGATCGGCATGGGTGAGCAGGCTTTGCGCACTGCCCAACACGCCGGCCAGTTCGGTGAGCAACTGGACGGGCTGAACACCGCGCTGGGTGCCAGCGATGCGGCGGGCGTCAGCACACTGATTTCCCAGGCGATGGAGGGAACGGCCCTGATGCGGAGTTCGGCGGGGGAACTGGAGCAGCAAGTTGCGGCCAGCCGCAAGGAAATCATCCGACTGCAAGGGGAGTTGGAACGGGCACGGGACGAGGTGCTGCAGGACCCGCTCACCAAGGTGCTCAATCGGCGGGGGTTTGACGAAAAGTTGGCCGCGTTGGTTGAGGTTGCTTCTGAGCCCGGCCGCTCCCATGGCTTGGTCATGCTCGATATCGACCATTTCAAAAACGTGAATGACACCCATGGCCATGTGATGGGGGACCGGGTGCTGCAAGCCATCGGTGACGTGTTGCGTTCCTGTGTGACCGATAAAACGCATTCGGTGGCACGATTTGGCGGCGAAGAGTTTGCCATTTTGCTGCCCAACACTTCCTTGGATCAGTGCGTGAAAATGGCCGAGTTGGTGTGCCAGCGCACGCGGGCGATGCGAATTCGAGATCGCCGCACCAATGAAGTCGTGCTCAGTGTGACGGTATCCGGTGGGGTGGGCATTTTGCAACCCGGTGATGACGCGCAGCGACTGATTGTTCGGGCCGACTCTGCGCTCTACCAGTCCAAAAAATCGGGGCGAGATCGGGTGACTTGCGCTGACGATTAGCGCACAGCGCGACTCGCCTCTGCTGGTTTTTTCAGCTGCTCTGGTGTCGTTGTTGTTACTGGTGCCGTTGCTGTTGTGCCAAGGGGCAATGGCGGCCATGGCACCTCGGCTGCCAAGAGGGGTTTTCCAGCAGGCGCGCCCACTTTGCCGATTTTGACAGCCGCCATGTCAGCCGCATTGGGGTACTGGCCCATGAGCCAATAATCAAACACCCGTCGCGCGATGGGAGCGGCATGCGCGGAGCCAAAACCTGCGTTTTCGACAATCACGGCCACGGCGATTTGCGGGTCTTGCGCCGGGGCGAAGGCAATGTAGAGGGAGTGATCGCGCTGGTGCTCCTCCAACTTGGCGGCGTTGTACTTGCCTTTTGAACTCAGCCCCACGGCCTGTGCGGTGCCTGTTTTTCCGCCCGAAAGGTAGCCCGCGCCGGCGAACACGAATCGGGAGGTGCCCTCTTGCGTCACCCCCACCATGGCATTTCGGATGACATCAATGTTGTGCTGCTTGTAGCCCAAGTCAATTGGCGGGTCAGCGGGCACAGCCACGCTGGCATGGGTGCTGGCGTCCCGGGTGGCAATCACAAGTTGCGGTTTTCGCGAGATGCCGTTGTTCGCTACGGTCGCCGTGGCGTGCGCTAACTGCAGCATGGTGAAGCTGTTGTAGCCTTGCCCAATACCCAGTGAAATGGTCTCCCCGGCGTACCATTTTTGCTGCTCGCGCTTTTTGTAATACGCGCGCTTCCAGTCTTGGCTTGGTAAAACGCCCCGTACCTCGCCGTTGATATCAATGCCAGTGATTTGCCCAAAGCCAAGTGGTTTCATGAAGTCGTGAATGGTATCGACCCCCATTTCATTGGCCAGCGTATAAAAGTACACATTGCTCGACTCCACCACTGCGCGGCGCATGTCCATGATGCCCCCGCGCTCGTTTTCAGGGCTGCCAAACCGCCGGCCCCCGAACATAAAAAACAAGGGGTCGTTGATCAGCGTGGTGGCGGATCTTTTTCCGGTTTCCAACGCGCCCAGCGCCATGAAGGGTTTGTAGGTAGAGCCGGGCGGGTAGGTGCCGCGAAGGGCGCGGTTGAGCAGCGGTTTGTCGGGCGACTCGTTCAGGCCTTTCCAGCTTTCTGAGTCAATGCCGTCCACAAACAGATTGGGGTCGAACGTGGGTTTGCTGACAAAAGCCAAGACCTCGCCCGTTTTGGGGGCGATGGCCACCAAGGCACCGCGTCGATCACCGTACATTTCCTCAATCATGCTTTGCAGCTTGATGTCGATGGACAGCATGACCGTGTCACCGGGTGTGGATGGCGTGCTGGCCAAGCGCCGGGTGGCATAGCCGCCGGCCGAGGTTTCCATCGAGTCCACCCCCGTGGTGCCATGCAATCGCGTCTCGAAACTTTGCTCGACGCCAAGTTTCCCAATGTACTCGGTGCCTCGGTAGTTGGCCTGTTCTTCAGATTCATCAAGCCGGTCTTTCTCGGCGAGGTTGATGCGGCCGATGTAACCAATCACGTGACTCGCCAACTCTCCAAAAGGGTAGTTTCGAAACAACCGTGCTTTGATTTCAACCCCCGCAAACCGATAGCGCTGGGCGGCAAACCGCGCCACCTCTTCATCGCTGAGGCGGTTGCGCAAAGGCAAAGACTCGAAATTTTTTCCCTCTTCGCGTAAGCGCTTGAAGCGGCGGCGATCACGCGGCGTGATCTCCACCAGTTGGGACAGCGCGTCAATCGTCGTTTCGAGGTCTGCCACGCGAGACGGTGTGATCTCCAACGTGTAGGCCGAGTAGTTGGTGGCGAGAACGACGCCATTGCGGTCCAAAATCTGGCCGCGATTGGGGACCACCGGAATCACGGCGGTGCGGTTGCTCTCTGCCTGCTCCAATAGATCCTGGTGTCGGATCACCTGCAGGTACACCAAGCGTGCGGCCACCAGTGAAAAGCAGAACACCACCAGCAAGCTGGCCGCCACCACGCGGACGCGAAAACGCGACAGATCGGCTTCGACATTGCGCAAAACTGTCATAAATTGGCCGTCAGCCCCTCAAAGGGGGCGGTGCGCATCAGGGTTGGGGGCTCGTCTTTGCGGCATGATCAGAAAAATACTGACCACGGGCCAGAGCAATGATTCAATCGCTGGTGCCAGCAAAATCCAGAGGCCGGGGAACTTGCCACCTGCCAGCAGTCGAACCACCAGCTCAATCGCGTAGGCGGTGGCGAACAAGGGCAGGACTTGCAGCGCTTGCGATGGCACACTAAACCAAAGCAGTCGGCGATGAATCGCAATGGCGAGAAAACTCAACACGGTATAGGACAAGGCATGCTGCCCCAACATAGACCCTTGGTGCACGTCGAGCAAAATACCAAACACAAACGCGGCCCCCACGCCGACACGGCGCGGTTGGTGGACCGTCCAGAACACCAGTACCAAGGCTAAAACGTCGGGCAACCAAGCCGCGCGACCCCACAGCCCCATATTCAGCAGCATGTTGATGGCCAGGGCCATGAGCAAGCTGCCCCAAATGAACAAGGGATTGGCCGGCAACAAGAGCTGTTGCCCGGGGCGCATGATCATGAGCGCAGTCCTTTCCGGGAGGTGCTGCCGGTGGCGGGCACCTCGGGTCGTGGGGCAATTTGCGGACCCACTGGCGTCAGAATCATCACATGCCGAACCCCTGTCACCAAGGCCAAAGGCGCACAGGTGATTCTGGCAAACGCGGTGTCAGCGCGGCGTTCCACTTTTTCGACCCGGGCCACAGGCAGACCGGCGGGATAGACCCCGTCGATCCCACTGGTGGTCAGCTGGTCGCCCGCCTGAACATCGGCACTGGCGGCCATGAAGCGCAACTCTAAGGCACTCACCCGCGCACTTGGGTCGCCGAAGACCAACCCACGGGCGCCGGTGCGGGTGTTGAGCACGGGAATGGCTTGGTCGCGGTCGATGATCAAGGTCACCTCGCTGACCATGGGATAGACGCGCGTCACTTGGCCCAAAATACCGTTTTCATCCAGCACGGGGGAACCCGCCGCGATGCCATCAACCGAACCTCGGTCCACGATGACTTTGTGGCTGTAGGGGTCTGCGGCGTCGTACAGCACTTGTGCGGCTTGCGCCGGGGTGCTCAGTCGTTCTCGAAGCCCAAGCAGCTGTCTCAAGCGCTCATTTTCAAGGGCCAATTGCTCCACTTGGTTGGCACGCTGAGATTGCAAGCTGAGTTGGCGCTGAGCGGTTTCTGCGTTGGCTTGGGCCTGTTGGAGAGACCCAAAATATTGCCCCCCCGATTGCGCCCACATCACGGGCTGCATGACCGTCCATTGAACGGGGTAGAGCACGGTGGCGAGGGCGACACGCAGCGGTTGTGCAATTTTCAGTCGCGTGTCCGCCACCATCAGGAACAGCGCCAACGCGCTGAAAAACATCAATTTGGACAGGGCCGAGGGGCCTTGCCTGAAAAATGGGGGGGGAGTCCCGTCCAGCGTACCCAGTGGCATCGCCGCGTTCCCGGGTTATTCGTTGGTGAAAATGGAGCCCAAACGGTCCATTTGTTCCAGCGCGAGGCCGCAACCGCGCACCACGCAGGTCAGTGGGTCTTCTGCCACCAGCACGGGAAGACCGGTTTCTTCGTTCAACAAGCGGTCCAAATCGCGCAACAAAGCACCCCCACCGGTGAGCATCATGCCGCGGTCGGCAATATCGGCACCGAGTTCGGGGGGGGTTTGCTCCAGCGCGTTTTTGACAGCAGAGACGATGTTGTTGATGGGCTCGGTCAATGCTTCCAGAATTTCGTTGCTGGAGATGGTGAAGCTGCGCGGCACCCCTTCGGAGAGATTGCGGCCTCGCACTTCCATTTCGCGAACTTCGCTACCGGGAAAAGCCGATCCAATTTTCTTCTTGATGGCTTCGGCCGTGGGTTCGCCGATCAGCATGCCGTAGTTGCGGCGAATGTAGTTGATGATGGCGTCGTCGAATCGATCACCGCCCACCCGCACACTGCCTTTGTAAACCATGCCGCCCAAGGAAATCACGCCGACCTCGGTGGTGCCACCGCCGATGTCCACCACCATGGAGCCACTGGCTTCACTGACCGGCAAGCCCGCGCCAATGGCAGCCGCCATCGGCTCTTCAATCAAGTACACATCCCGGGCACCTGCCCCCAAGGCTGATTCACGGATGGCGCGGCGCTCCACTTGGGTGGAGCCGCAGGGGACGCAAATAATGATGCGAGGGCTGGGCCGAAAGATGCTGCGCGGGTGCACCATCTTGATGAACTGCTTGAGCATCTGCTCTGTCACCGTGAAGTCGGCAATGACGCCGTCTTTCATGGGACGAATGGCTTCAATATTGCCGGGCACCTTGCCGAGCATGGCTTTGGCCTCTTTGCCGACCGCTTGGATGGTCTTTTTGCCCTGAGGCCCGCCTTCGTGGCGGATGGCAACGACAGACGGCTCGTCGAGCACAATGCCTTTGTCGCGAACGTAGATGAGGGTGTTGGCTGTGCCAAGGTCAATGGCTAGGTCAGTGGAGAAGTACTGACGAAAAGCTCCGAACATTAAAATTCCTCTCGGGCATGGCTGGCACTTCGGCGAGCCACCACCACTGGTTGACGGGTTCAAATTAGGTTGATTTTGGCCAGAAGGGACACTTTTGCAAGTGCGCAGCCAAAGGCGGGATAATACCCCATCACTTATGAACAACCCGACCGGCCACGCTTCTTTGCATGTGTGTTACATCCGGTTTCCACTGAAAATCTGCCATGTCCCTGACCTCGAATGACATCGCTCGCATCGCCAATTTGGCTAGGCTTGAACTCCAACCCGGTGAGTGTGAGCGCATGCTGACGCAAATAAACGGATTTTTTGAAATTGTGGAGAAGATGCGCGCGGTTGATACGTCAGGCATCGAACCCTTGGCGCACCCGGTGGCCATCATTCAAGACATCGCGCTGCGTTTGCGCGACGACGTGGTGAGTGAGCCCAACCACATTGAGGCGAACCAACGCAATGCGCCCGCCGTGGAGCACGGGCTGTTTCTTGTGCCCAAAGTGATTGAATAAAAAGAACTCCTTATGACGAACGACACATTGGAACTCCATCAACTGACGGTCACGCAGTTGGCGCGCCACCTGCGCGACCGAAAGGTCTCTGCCGTCGAGACCGCTCAACACTTTCTGGCACGAGCAAGCGCCCATTCAGATTTAGGCGCGTTTCTCGATACCAACGAAGAAGCCACGTTGATCCAGGCCCGGCACGCCGATGAGGTGCTGGCGACAAATGCGCCGGACGCCCTGCCCGCGCTGACGGGTGTGCCCTTGGCCCACAAAGACATCTTTGTCACGCGGGATTTTGTGACCACCGCCGGCGCCAAAATGCTCACGGGCTACCGTTCGCCGTTTGATGCCACGGTGGTTCAGCGACTGGCGGCCGAGGGGGTGGTCACGCTGGGCAAGCTGAACTGCGACGAATTCGCCATGGGCTCGGCCAACGAAAACTCGGCTTTTGGCCCGGTTAAAAATCCGTGGGACGTGACGCGTACGCCAGGCGGCTCCTCAGGCGGCAGCGCGGCAGCGGTGGCCGCCCGACTGGCACCTGCCGCTACGGGCACTGACACCGGCGGTTCGATCCGCCAACCCGCCTCGTTTTGCGGCATCACCGGCATCAAACCCACCTATGGGCGAGCGTCCCGCTATGGCATGGTGGCTTTTGCCTCCAGCTTGGACCAAGCGGGGCCGATGGCGCACACCGCCGAGGATTGCGCCGTGCTCTTGTCCGCCATGTGCGGGCCCGATTTGGACCGCGACTCCACGTCGCTGGATGTGCCGGCCGAAAACTTTGGCCGCAGCCTCACTGATTCCCTAGAGGGCTTGCGCATCGGCCTACCGGCTGAATTTTTTGGTGACGGCTTGGCCCCTGATGTGCGCAGCGCCATCGATGCCGCCTTGAAAGAGTGGGAGGCGTTGGGCGCACGTTTGGTGCCCATTTCGTTGCCGCGCACCGAGTTGTCGATTCCGGTTTACTACATCATTGCGCCCGCCGAGGCGTCGAGCAACCTGAGCCGTTTTGACGGCGTGAAGTTTGGTCACCGGGCGGAAAAATACACCGATTTGATCGACATGTACAAAAAGACGCGGGCCGAGGGCTTTGGTGACGAGGTGAAGCGTCGCATCATGACCGGCGCCTATGTGTTGTCGCACGGCTATTACGACGCCTATTACCTCCAGGCCCAAAAAATTCGCCGCATGATTGCCGACGACTTCCAGCAGGCGTTCAAAGTCTGCGATGTGATTGCCGGGCCGGTCGCGCCCACAGTGGCTTGGAAATTGGGTGACAAAAACAAAGACCCCTTGGCCAATTACTTGGCCGATATCTTCACCTTGCCCGGCTCACTGGCCGGCTTACCGGGCATGAGTTTGCCGGTGGGCTTCGGTGACGGGGGCATGCCCGTGGGGATGCAGTTGCTCGGCAACTATTTTCAAGAGGCGCGGCTGCTCAATGCGGCACACCGATTCCAGCAAGCCACCGACTGGCACGCACGCACACCGGAGGGCTTTTGACATGAGCGACATCGTGAATACTTTTGAAGCTCAGCAACAGGGTCGCCCGACCGGCCCCTTGGTCTCCGGCTATGAAGTCATCATTGGCTTTGAGACGCACGCCCAGTTGTCCACCGCGAGCAAGATTTTTAGCCGCGCGTCCACGGCCTTTGGGGCGGCACCCAACACCCAGGCCTGCGCGGTCGATTTGGCCTTACCAGGCACCTTGCCGGTGATGAACAAGGGCGCCGTGGAGCGCGCCATCGAGTTCGGTCTGGCGGTGGGGTCGCACATTGCCGAGCGCAGTGTTTTTGCGCGCAAAAATTACTTTTACCCCGACCTGCCCAAGGGCTACCAGATCAGCCAGTTCGAGATTCCGGTGGTGCAGGGCGGCTCGGTGGAGTTCTTTCTCGGGGACGAAAAGAAGTCGGTGCGCTTGGTGCGCGCTCACTTGGAAGAAGACGCGGGCAAATCGCTGCACGAAGACTTCATTGGCCAAACCGGCATTGACCTGAACCGTGCCGGCACGCCCTTGTTGGAGA
>JAGODZ010000372.1 GCA_017997975.1 Rhodoferax sp. | reverse complement strand
GGCAGATAGGCACCCGGCCCCTTGTCGCGCGGCGCACCGGTGGCAGCGTCCACCGTTTCATTGGGGCCGTAGCCCACCTCATTCCACTCCTCACCGCGCTCACGGCCATGGCGCCCCATCGCACGGGCACCAAAGCGCGTCACCAGCGTGCCATCGGCCAGCTTGAACTGGAGGGTCTCCAGCGGCTCCTGCGCCTTGGGCAGCGGCACCAGGCCCGCGCCGTTGGCCGGGAAGGCCAGCGCCACCGGCACCACGGGGGCAATGGTGTTGTCGCTGCCCGGTGCCTTGAACTCCACCTCAAACAGCGAATAACCATACTGCGTCGCACGCGCCACCCCACGAATGCGGACAAAGCGGGTTTTGGCCCCCAGGTTCAAAAATTCCTCGGTGCCGCCCGTGCCCTTGCCCACATAGCGCAGCGGCGCCCACGATGCGCCGTCGTCCGAGGTCTCGATGGCGTACTCCTTGGCATAGGCGTTCTCCCACACCAGCTTCATCGCGCCCAGATAGACCACTTGGCCAAAGTCAAACTGGATCCACGAGTTGTCTTCAAACTTGCTGGCCCAGCGCGTGCTGGCGTTGCCATCCACCGCCATGGCTGCCGCCGTGCCACCGTTCTCAGCCGATGACGCTGTGACCGCCACAGGCCTGAGCGCGGCCCCAGGGCGCGTCAGCACGTCGGGCGGCAGCGTGGGGTCGGTGGGAGTGGTTGGCACCGGAGTGGGCACTGGCGCCACCTGCCCGCCTGAGAAAACGCTGATTTCATAAATCGAATATCCGTACCCCCCCGAGCGCTTGACACCCTGCATGCGCAGGTAGCGGCCGCTGGCGGCCAGACCGCTCCAATCCTCCACACCGCCCTGCCCCGACGTCACAGCCTTCACCGTGGTCCAGGTGACCTGGTCGTTGGACACCTGCAGCAGGTAACTGCTGGCGTAAGCGGCCTCCCACTGGATCCTCACGCGGTCGATGGCCACCGTTTTTCCGAAGTCCAACACCAAAAACTGGTTGTCTGAAAAGCTGCTGCCCCAACGGGTCGCCGGGTTCTTGTCGATCGCCGCCGCGGCAGACAAGTCGCCCCGCTCCGCCGAGCGGGCCGTGGCTTGCACCACCACCAGTTCCACTTCGGCCGCTGCCGCTTTGGCCTGCGCGGTCACCGCCTCTGCGGCCTGGTTCGCATCGGCCACGCCCGGCTGCGTGCCATCGCCTCCGCCGCACCCTGCGGCCAACAAGGCCAAAGCCTGCGCAGCCACCGCCCAGCGGTGCCTGCGAAACATGCGATTCATCATGGGGACTCCCTCTCTCTCGGGTCATTTGGATTGCATCGCAAACCGGCATGTCCCCACGGCTAGCGCCTTTTGTGTAGTTCCCTGTGCGGGTTTGTGGGGCCCTTCGATTACAGCAATCCGCGCCCCGAAAATCTGCTGGATTTTGTAAACCGCTCGCGCGCAGCAGCAGTTGGAGCAGGTGCGGTTAGCGCGCGCAGTAGGCCTGTCGCTGCAAGGCCCACGAAGCCCCCCCTAACGACATCGCGCTTATCGGTCAACCGAGCCATTCGCGCAGTGAAGATCTGTACGGGAGCAACGCGACGCGTGCTCCCGCTCTCAACACCCATTGGGATGCACATCGCAGTGTGGTTCAAGCTGCGCAGATAAACGATGGAAAGCGCCACGTGCGCAAGATGGCGAGCACAACCCAGCATTGCCCAATAGACTGAGAACCACTGGGCAACGCGCCCAGAGCCCCGCCGCAGGCGACACAACAGGGCATTTTCCCTAGAAAATCCGCAGCCACACTGAGCGCAAGCAACGCAAGCAGCGGCGATTGCGCTATAAACCGGGCATCTCTAACTTTTTTAACCAAGAGCATCTATGAACCGCGCAGAACTCGTTGAAATCCTGGCTTCCAAGAACGACCTGTCCAAAGCTGCTGCCAACGCAGTGCTGGAAACCCTGATCGACACCATCCAGACTGCTGTCAAGAAGGGCGACGCCGTCCAACTCGTGGGCTTCGGCACCTTCAAGTCTGCCAAGCGCGCTGCTCGCACGGGCAAGAACCCATCCACCGGCGCTGCCCTGAAGATCCCAGCAACCACCGTGCCCAAGTTCGTGGCCGGTGCCAAGTTCAAGGCCGTGGTGGACCCCAAGGCCGCCAAGCGCAAGGCAGAAAAAGCAGGCAAGTAAGCCCGCACTGACCTCGGTCTGAACCGAGATCTGAAAAAGCCGCCAAGTGCTGCAAAGCACTGGCGGTTTTTTTATGCCCGGTGCAGCGGCAGGCCCGCCGCAGGCATCTCGGCGCGCAGCACACGGCCATGGGTGGAGTCGGTCACATACACCGTGCGCCGCCCGGCCCCGCCAAACGCCAGGTTGGTGGTCGAGCTGCCCGGCGCGCCGCGCAGCACCTGCACAGGCTCGGCCCGGTGGTTCAGCACCCACACGTAGCCCAGGCCGGGGTTGGCCACCAGCAAGCGGCCTTCGGCATCCACCGCCAAGCCGTCGGGGCCGCTGGGGCCGTACGAGGTGAAGAACTGGCTGACCTTGGCCACGCTGCCATCGGGCAGCAGCGGCACGCGCCACACGCAGTTGCCGCGCGTCACGGCCAGATACAGCACACGGCCATCGGGCGACAGGGCCACGCCGT
>JAGODZ010000001.1 GCA_017997975.1 Rhodoferax sp. | reverse complement strand
CTACATGCGCAAGCAGCTATCAAAACTATAGTGACTACGTGCCCGACTCCCCCATCCCCGGCGGAAAGCGGATGTCCAGTGCGTCCACGGACAGCTTGCCGGAGATCAGGCGGGGGAGCAGGGAGTCTCGTTTTTGCGCTAACACCGTATTACTTTGACGAAGTTGATGGCGCAGTCTGTACATCGGCTCGCACACCGAATGGAATCGGCTTAGCAAATTGGCAGGCGGCACCCGTAGCTTGGCCTTGCCGAAATCTTCAAAACTTGTCGCTGGGTAGGCCGAACCCTTTGCAACCATCGCCATTTGCTCAACGAAGCTATCGCTCGTCACGGCAAGATGGATGAATGTAAATGGCATTTCTGGTTTCGGTGAAATTACCGCGAATCCAGTCGAAGCGACCAGATTTTCCGGTGGCTCGAAAATCAAACTGTAGGCCCGATTAGCGGGCCGAACCGAAGACCAAATGACATCACCGTGCTTGACCAAGCGGCGAGCGCGCCCCGGTGCATCGGTCAGCGCCATCTCGGTAAGCTCCGCAATGTGGTTGGTCGTTACGGCGCTGATGTCGATGTAGAGAATGCGCTCTGGCTCTTTGCCCTTTTTGAGACTTGTGCTGTTGACCGTCGCAATCTGGTGCAACTCAACGTAACTCCACCCCTGCGGCACGCCCTTCTTCACCGTCACGTTTTCATGACCGGGAAAGCGCAGGCGCACAAACCATTCGCGGTAGATGTCTTCGGCCATGCGCTCCAGCAGGGTGATGCGGCGCTGGTTGTTGGCGATCAGGTCGTCGTAGGTGGAGAGGATGGCGGCGATTTTTTGCTGGGTTTCAAAAACTGGGATTCGGAACTTCAAACTCAGCAGCTTGCCCTGGCTGAGGTTGTCTTGCGTCGTACCCTGCGAGATGGAACGCATCTCCCTCTTATAGGTGTCCAAGCAGTACTTGATGAAAGCAACATTCGATACGCCGTGCTTGGCAGTGAAGCCAATGATGCTGTCTGGGAAGCACGCAGGAAAGCTAAGTACGGCAGTATCCGCAATATTGGCTGCAATGGTGATGCAAAGCGTTCCGGTAGGCCAAAGCTTGCTCTGCGCCAGTCCTTTTTCGCTGTATGTTTGGGTAAAGCGAGTGACAAAAAAGTTACTGTGCTTTACGTCGCCCGTCTGAATGAAAGGATGCGCGCCACCGTACAGTTCCGGGTCGTTGCGGGGCCGATGCTTTGACTTGCCGCGCGACAGCTTGCCAACCTCGTCCAGCCGCCTGAAAAGTTGCTCATACGTGCTCATTCCTCCCCCGCCAGCAAAGCCACATTCCCTGCAATCACGTCCTCCAGCACCCGCGCCTCGGCGTTCAAGGTCGCCAGCTCGGCGTTCATGGCCAGCAGGCCTTCGACAAATTCCTCTTCGGTCTTGCCGTCTTCCTCAATCACCACGCCCACGTAGCGGCCGGGGTTGAGGGACCAGTCTTGCTCGGCCACCTCAGAACGGGTGGCGAGTTTGCACAGGCCGGTGACGTCTTCGTACTGCGCTTGGGGGAAGCGGGCTTGCAGCCACTGAATGTGGGTGAACCACAGCTCGGTGTCTTTCACCTCGGTGTGCAGGGTGTCGAGTGCGGTTTTCAGGGCTTTGGTTTTGCGCTCGGGGGTGCCACGCTTGCCTTCGGCTTGGGCGGCCTCAAGCTGTTGCTTCTCCAGCAAGCGCAGGGTTTTGTCCAGCGCTTTCAGGTCGGTGTGCAGGGCCGAAAAGAAGGGCACGAAGGCGGCGTGGAGCTGGTGCTGGGCGGTGTTGTGGGCGCTGAGGCTGGCGTCCGACGCGGCCAGTGCCTCGCTGGGCAGCGCGTCCAAGTAGGTGGCAAAGCGCTGGCGCAGTTTGGCCAGCCCTTTCCACTGGGTCTTGAAGTCGGTCACGGTTTGGCGGTGGGCGGGGTCATCCAGCGCTTCAAAAAGCTGGGTAGTTAGGCCGTCCACGCGGGTCTGGTGGGCGTTGAGGCTGGCCACGCCTTCTGCAAAGTAGTGGTCCACCAAGGCCAAAAAGCGGTCGCGCCGGCCTTTGTGCAACTGGCTGATGATGGCAATGTTGGCCACCTGCTCGTCTGAAAATTCGCGGTGGGCGCGGTCAATTTGCGTGAAGACGTTGCGTGCGTCGATGAACAACAGGCGCTCGTCTGTCTTGGCTTTGTCAAAGAACCACAGCGTGGCGGGCAGCGTCACGGTGTAGAACATGTTGCTGGGCATGGTGAGCATGCCGTAGATGAGGTTGGCCTCAATCAGCGCTTGGCGAATGTCGGCCTCAGAGTGGCGCGCGTCGCTGGCGCTGTTGGCCATGACCAAGGCGGCGCGGCCTTGGGGTTTGAGCGAGGTGGCAAACAGATTGATCCACAGGTAGTTGGCGTTGGGCACGGTCTCTTTGCCCTCTTCCGCCTTTTTGAGCTTGGTTTTGTTGCGCGGAATGCCGTAGGTGTTGAAGCGCGGGTCTTTCTCAACCGCCGCCACCGCCACGTCGTCCACGTTAAAGGGCGGGTTGGCCATGACGTAGTCAAACTGGCCCAGGCTGTTGTGTGGGTCTTCCAGGTAGGTGTTGGCTTGGATGACGGTGCCGCGCAGGCCGTTCACGGCCAAGTTCATCTTGGCCAGCTTGACGGTTTCTAGCGTTTTTTCTTGGCCATACACATAAATGCTGTCTTCAGCCTGGCCTTGGCCGGCCACATCAGCACGGTGGGCGGCGATAAATTCGGCGCTCTGCACAAACATGCCCGCCGAACCACACGCTGGGTCGTACACCTTGCCGCCATGGGGCTCGATGATTTCGACCATGAGTTTGACGACCGAGCGCGGCGTGAAAAACTCGCCGCCGCCTTGGCCTTCGCTGAGGGCGAAGTTGGACAAAAAGTACTCGTAAATCTTGCCAAACAGGTCACCACCGGCGTCTGCCGGAATATCGGCAAAGATTTTGAGCAGGCGCTGGGGCATGCCTTTGTTTTGGTCAGAGCGGACGAGGCGAAAGTACTCGTCTTGGGGCAACACTGTGGCTAACTCAGGTTTGTATTCCTCAATCGCCTGCATGGCCTTCTTGAGGGCGTTGGCGATGTCTTCTTTTTCAGGCAAGCCCAGCAGATGTTCGTAACGGGCGTGATCGGGCAGATAAAAGCCACAGCGCTCAATGGCAATGTCGGACAGCTTCTTTTCTCGCCGCCCGCCCTTGAGTTGCTGGTATTCGGCCAAGATGGCGGCCTCATGCTGGCGGTACTTGTTGTCGGCAAATTTCAAAAAAATGAGGCCCAGCACGGGGGTGGAGTATTCGCTGGCTTTTAAATCAGAGTTGGCGCGCAGGCTGTCGGCGGCGCGCCAGAGGTCGGCTTCGAGCTTTTTAAGCTGGTCTTTGTTCATGGGGCGCAATGATGCCTCAAGTCAAAGCCAGCGCTGGCGCGGGAGGAGCGCATCGCAAAATAATCAGCCATGCCCTCTATTCATCACAAAAAAAAGGGGTGGCGCGAGCCAGCAAGCCGAAAGGCCTAGGCGGTGACCTTCACACCCTTCCAAAACGCCACCCGGTCCCGAATCTGATCGGCTTCGGGTTTGGGGTCGGCGTAGTACCAGACGGCGTCGGTGTTCATTTCGCCATTCACCATCAGCGAGTAATAGCTGGCTTGGCCTTTCCAGGCGCAGCTGGTTTTGTGGTTGCTGAAGTGCACGTAGTCGCGGTTCAGGCTGCTGGCGGGAAAGTAGTGGTTGCCTTCGACCAGCACGGTGTCGGCGCTTTCGGCCATAACGGTGCCGTTCCAGATGGCTTTCATGGGGTGTCCTTTTGTAAATTGGCTATTGCACCACGGTTGCGCACAAGGCGCTGAGTTGTCACGGACTGCGGTGTCACAGCATCTCGTCGGGGGCCAAGGGGCCGATGAGCGTGAGTAGGAGCTTCAACGCGAGGCTGGCATCTGGCTCGGTCGTTGAATCTTGCAGGTCAGAGCCTTGCGGCGCGCGCCAGACCAGTTGTCCATTGGCCAGGATGACCTGGTAGGCACCGTGGGTGAGCGCCGGGTTGATCAGGGTAGCGGCCTCTCGGGCCACGGCTCGGTTGCGGATGACGATGGCGACTTCGCTGTTTTGCAGCTTGGAGCGCAGGTCAAGGTTCATCGAACCCACCACCAGCAGGCGGTCGTCAATCACCACCACTTTGGCGTGCAGACTGGCACGTGAACCGCCGCTCGTTTCGCCCTTAGACCCCAAGCCCGAACCAAAGCCTCGGACTGTCCCTTGCTGCTCGGCGCGCATTTCATACAGCTCAATGCCCATTGCCACCAGCGCTTCACGGTAGCGCGCATACCCGACATGCGCAGCAGGCGCGTCATTGGAGGCGAGCGAGTTGGTCAGCACTCGTATCTGTACGCCCCGCCGGCGCAGGTCGGCGAACTGTTCCATCATGTCTTTGCCCGGTACAAAGTAGGGCGAGACGATCAGCAAATCAGTCTTCGCCCGCGACATGATGTGCAGCAAGCCGTCCACCGCAGTTTCTTTGGCCTCAGCCACGTCATCGGCATCCGCCGCAATTTTGGACGCCTGATCCACCAGCAACACCGAGGGCGCCCAGGTCCAAGTCAACAGGCTCAGATCGGTTGAGTCGGGCAAGGAAGGCGCAGCGGTTGGGTCTTGAGGCGGGCTCGCTGGGTCGGCCACCGCTGGCCATGCGGCCGAGTGCGATTCACCGGGCACCGTTGGCGGTGGTTTAAGCGCCTCAATTTCTTGGGCAGTCATCAAAGACTGCACCGAATAGGCCAGGGGGTTGTTCCAATACGAGTCAAAGCTTTTCGACAGGTCACGAACGATGCGCCCCGATGCCAACACATCGATATCAACAAAGTTAGTGCCTTCGCTTTGACCAAAATAGGTTTCACCCAGATTGCGCCCGCCGGTGATGGCCACCGCGTTGTCGGCCACGAGCATTTTGTTGTGCATGCGCCTTTGAATGCGCGCCATATCTTTGAGGTTGGCCAAAATTCGCAGCACCATGGAGCTGCGCCCGCCCGGCAGCGGGTTGAAAAGGCGCAGCTCGAAATTCTTTTCAAAAGCAAGTTTTAACACCTGGGCGTTTTTGCCCGAGGTATTGAAATCGTCCAGCAGGATACGCACACGCACGCCCCGGTGGGCCGCCTCGCGCAGCGCATCAAAGAGGCGTTCGGTGGTGTCGTCCGCAAAAATAGCGTAGTACTGAATGTCTAGGGTTTTTTGTGCTGCTTTGATCAGCGTCATGCGGCTGGTAAAAGCCAATTCAGCGTTGCCCACCAGCGCAAAGCCCGAGTCGTTGCGCGTGCCGGCCTTGGCTGCGCGTGCTTGTACAAGCTGGCCCATCTTGGTTTGCGACGGGTTGGCCAGCGCGGTGGACACGGGCCGACTGACGCCGCTGGGCAACGAAGCGCAGCCGCTTAAGAAGAGGGCCGCCAACCACACCATCAGCCATTTCAGGACTCGGTGCTGATGAGCAGAGGGTAGGTAAATCAGCTCGCTAGGCCGCAGCACAGAAAGGTTTTGCATGGTGGTCCCGGTAGATATTCGACCGCTGAGGTGCCAGTATGGCAGCACGGGGGCTCCTACCGCATTCAACCGCATTCAACCGCAGCGAACGCTGACTGCTTTGGGGCTTTAGCGGCTTATTTTTATACCTCACGCCAAGGGCAACTTAGACCAAAGTCATCGCAAGGGCGTGTGCTGCGCCTGAAAATACGGGCTCTGAAATCAGCGCTCAACCCCATGGCGTTCAACGTCATGAATTACATCGTTGGGTAGTCGGTGTAGCCCTTGGCGCCAGGGGTGTAGAACGTGCTGGCGTCTGGGGCGTTGAGTGCCGCGCCGGCTTGGATGCGGGCTGGCAGGTCGGGGTTGGCCAGGAAGCTGGTACCAAAGGCCACGGCATCCAATTTGCCCTCAGCAATGGCTTGCTCGGCTTCTTTGGGCGTGTAGCCCATGTTGCCAATCAACACGCCTTTGTATTTGTCGCGTGCCACGGCCATGACATCGGCCTTTTGCAGACCAAAGAAGTCAGCGCGCATCACATGCAGGTAGGCCAGCTTGTAAGCGTTGAGTTGGTCCGCCAAAAAGCCGATCAGCGCCAGCGGGTCGCTGTCGATCATGCTGTTGTAGCTGTTCAGTGGGGACAGGCGCAGGCCCACGCGGTCGGCACCAACAGCGGCGCAGACGGCGGTGAGCACTTCAAACAAAAAGCGAGCGCGCTTTTCCAGGGTGCCGCCGTAGCCATCGGTGCGGTGGTTGACGCCATCGCGCAAAAACTGATCAATCAGGTAGCCATTGGCCCCGTGGACTTCCACACCATCAAAGCCCGCCTCGATGGCGTTTTTGGCCCCTTGGACGTAGGCTGCCACGATGGCGGGAATTTCGGCCTCGGTCAGTGCATGCGCCCCCACGTTTGGCACCTTGCCAGCAGGGGTGTTGATTTCACCCTCAATCGGCACCGTGGTTGACGACACGCTGGTTTGACCGCCATTGATGTCAGGGTGCGCCGCACGCCCACAGTGCCAAATTTGCATGTAGATGCGCCCACCTTTGGCGTGAACCGCCGCGGTGGTTTTCTTCCAGCCTTCCATCTGCTCTTGGCTGTAAATGCCGGGCTCAGCCACAAAGGCCGAGGTGTTGGGCATGACCATGGTGCACTCGGTGATCAACAGGCCACCCGTGGCGCGCTGGCTGTAGTACTCGGCCATGAGGTCATTGGGCATGTGCTCAAGGCCTGCACGGGTGCGGGTGAGCGGCGCCAGCAGGATGCGGTTGGGCAAGTTCAAAGCGCCGACTTGGAGGGGAGAAAAAAGCATGAATGAATATCCAATGGGTAAGAAGGATGCGAAGGTAGCACTGTGGGCAATGCACAGGGCATGGCGGGCAAATGCAAATTACGCTAGGCGTTTACAGGGGCTGGCGCTTCAGACCAAGATGGCCCAATGGTTTCCCGCCGACATGCCCGAGGGCCAGCGCAGTACTGCGGGGGCTTCGCTGGCATGCCAGCGCGCCACGCCCAAGCCGCCACCCACCACCACACCAGAAGCATCCTCCGTGGGCCACAGGCCGCAGGCGTTGCGCACGTGACCAATGGTCTTCAGCGTGCCCGGTTGCTGAGGCTGCCACAGCACGATCCGGTTGGCGCGCTGCGCGGTGAGGACGAATCCGCCATTGGGGCCAGCGGCCACATCGCCGGCGTAGCCATCGGCCACCATGTAACTCGGCACCTTGAGGTCATGGCCGTCCCACACCGCCAGCAGTGGCGCATCGCGTCGCTGCATGGGGTCGTCGTGCTCGGCTTGCAAGCCAATGCCCAGAAGCAGCGGATCGCCCGCCAGTGGACGGTTCCAAGCGATGTGGTGCGGCGCGAGGCGCTTGTCGCGCAGGCGCCACTCGCCCAGCTTCTCACCGTTTTTCGGGTTCATCAGCACCAGCACCGGGTCCATCAACTCTAGGCGGTGCTTGTCCCCCGTGGCAGTTCGAGGGATACCGCCATTGGAGACCAAGAGGCGGCCCTGGCCATCTACCAAAATCTGGTGCGGATCGATGCCGTGGGTGCGAAACTCGGCCACTTTGCGCAGATTGTGGACGTCGCGCACACTGACCCAGCCCGCACCGGTCTGGCGGTCGGTCTCGCCGGTGTAGAGGTGCAGTCCATCAAGGCTGGCGATGACGTGACCATCCAAGGTGCGTGCGCCGCCTTCGTCGGCCATGTTGAGCTGGCGAACGACCTGCCCCCGGTCGTCCACGCGCACCATCCAAGTGCCAGGGCGGGTGGCCACAGCCAAGAATCCGCCACCGGGCTCAGGCACGATGGCATGCGCCAGCGTGGGCACCGTGATCGCAAACTGCGTCTCTAATTTACTTTGCGCCCAATCCACCTGCACGACCCCAACTTGGTAGTCTTGGTCGTTCATTTGCCAGCCACCGGCAACCCGCATGGTGTGGCCATCGGTTTGGGCGCGTGCCAGCATTGGCAAGGACAGCGGCCCCAAGGCCGCAGCGAGGTGCTGTAAAAATATTCGACGATCCATGGCGGCGCTTCTTAATCAAGTTGGAATGGCGCTAATCCACCAAAGATGAGAACAATTCTCATTGACGAACCTCAACACCGTCGCAGATCCAGCGAAACGCCCTCTCAACACGGCCTCTGCCCATGCACAGAACCACTGCGTGCCGAAGCGTTCGTTTCGTTTTTCTCTGAAAGGGTCGCCGAAGGTCAAGCCATTCTGGTGTGCTGTTTTTTCAAGCGCGCTTCAGGCTGGAACAATTTGCACACCAATGTCAGCGGGAGCTGCGTGGTGCAGGCTGCTAGTCACCAGCGCATCGACGCCGGTGGTGGCGTAAGCGGCCGCATTTGATCCGTTCACACCGCCAGCGGCCAACAGCGCCAAGCTCGGGTGCTGCTGGCGCACCACCGGACACCACTGGCGCAAATCATCGGGGCTGGCCTTGTCGAATTGCACGACATCGGCGCCCGCCTGCGCCGCTGCCAAGGCGTCGTTCAGGCTGTGCGCCTCAATCACACATTTTTTCTCAGCCATCGCTGGCGCGGCCTGCAGCAAGCGGGCCTGCAAGGCATCCCAGTCACCCAGCAAGGCGCGGTGCTGCGGGAACACGAGCACGGTCTCGCCCACGCTGAGCCGGTGCGGAAAGGCGCCGCCACTGAGCGTCGCCTTGAGCGCGATACGTCGCAGGCCAGGCGCATGTTTGCGTGTGGTCAGCACCGCCACACGGGGCGCTACGGCCTGCACTGCTTGCACCATGCAAGCTGTGGCGCTGGCCACACCGCAGGCGTATTCCAGCAAATTTTGCGCAATCTTCCAAGCGCGCAACAGACCCGCTGCCGCACCGGTCGCGGTCAGCAGCACGTCGCCAGCCGTGTAGCGG
This sequence comes from Rhodoferax sp., assembly GCA_017997975.1. Taxonomy (GTDB): domain Bacteria; phylum Pseudomonadota; class Gammaproteobacteria; order Burkholderiales; family Burkholderiaceae_C; genus Rhodoferax. Next base: position 52,140 of record JAGODZ010000001.1, on the reverse strand, counting down.
CTTGCGCTGGGCAGCAGCTGCTGAACCTCGCCACCGCACTGCTGCAGAATGCGCGCAGCCTCTTCGGTACAGGCTGCCACACCATCGCCACGCACTGTGAAACAGATGCGCGCCGGTTGGTCGCCAATGGCCAGCAAGTGCGTCGTCAGGTCCAGCAAAGGTGCATCTTCAGCAATCCAGGCGTCAATGGTGGCCTGGTCAAAAAATACGGAACTCGAAAAAATCATAGGGCCCCTAGGCAACGCAGTAAAACAAAAGCCAGCAGCGCAAGCACGGCCAGCCACAATGACAGCATATTGGCACAGGCCAAATTGCCGTCAAACACATGGTTGTAGATGGCAAGTGACAGTGTTTCAGTGCGTCCCGCAATGTTGCCGCCCAACATCAACGAGAGTCCCACCTCGCCCAGCCCACGTCCACCAGCCAAAATTAACCCCGCTGCAACCCCGCGTCGCGCAAGCGGCAATTCAACGTGCCAAAAGACCGACCACGGCGAGTGCCCCAGCGTGGCAGCCGCTTCACGCAAACGTGGGGAGACACCTGAAAAAGCAGCCTGTGCGGGCTTGACCATGAGCGGCAGGCCAGCGATGAAAGCCGCCACGACCAGACCGGTTTTTGTGAACACGATATCGGGGCGCAATAGGTCGGGCATCCACTGTGCGAGCCAGCCTTGGCGGCCCAACAGCAGCAATAAACCATAGCCCAGAACAACAGGCGGAAAAACCAGTGGGAGTGTCACCACAGCGTCGAGCGCACCGCGCCCAAAAAAGCGGCGCCGTGCAAGCAACCACGCCAAACCACCCCCCACCAAAAGCTGAAAAAGCAGGCTCCACCCCACCACGCTGAACGTGAGCGGCAGCGGTGCGCTGGAGCAATGGCTCAGCATGCGCGGTTAACTCCACCGGACGATCGGGCCTTTCACAGGCCGTGACGCTCCAACACGCTGCGCGCCGCAGGGCTGGCAAGGTAGTCCACAAAGGCACGCGCGCCCGCGCTTTCACCACGCCCTTTCAAGACGCCGATGCTGATCTCAATCGGGTCATAGCAACTGGCTGGCGCGTCTACCCGTGTGCCAACGCGGTCGCCAAGCGCCAGCGCTTCGGTCAGGTTGACGAAACCGGCATCGACCTCTCCTGTGGCCACATAAGTGCTGACCTGTGGCACGGTGGCCACCTCCAACAATTTGCCAGCCAATGGCTGCTCTAGCCCTAAGCGCTGCAGGCAAGTGGCAGCGGCCTTGCCGTAAACCGCCTTGGTGCGATCGGGCAACGCAATGCGTTTGAAGCGAGGCTCACGCAACTCGTTCAATGAGACCATGCTCTGCCCGCGCGCTGCCACCAACACCAGTCGGCCCTGGCCGAGTGGCAAATAGCGCTCAAACATCTGCATGGGCTCTAAAAACACACGATCGCCGATCAAAAAGGCGATGTCAGGGTTTTGTTGAGCCTGGGTTTCAATTTGCTTCATGTTGCCGAAACTGGCCTCGGCCTTGATTCCGCTGGCTTGACTGAAGTTCTGCATCAGCTCCAGCACCGGCTTTCGGTAACCCGCACCCGCGGCTAAAAGCAAGGTATCGGCGGCGACCACCGCGGTGCTGAAAGCCACTGCCGTCAGGGCCAGAAAAAAGCATTTGTACTTGCGCATCCCATCACTCCACTTCAAAAAAAACGGTGTTTTCGCACGCCATTAACATGTCCGCTGTCAAGCCCGACGGGGCGGACTCTCCTGCGGTGAACCGCGGTGTCATGGCGTTTTATCCCAAGAAATAAATGCCCAGCGCATCGGCTCGCCCTGGCGCTGCTGCGGCGTGGCACGCCCGTACCACGCGCGCAGGCGATCAGTCTCGTTGGCGTCCAACGCCCCCACCGACCAGGCCACGCGGCGCGCAAATTCATCAAAATCTGCCGCATCCGCCAATCGGTTTTCATGCGCGATGTAGTCCAGCCGTGGGTGGATGCCCATGCCATGCAAAATGTTGATCAGGTAGATGTAATCGGGCACCGTGGGCAGGCGGCGGCCCAAAACTTCTTGAATAGAAGGGTCGGTGAAATGTCCACCCACCAGGTGCGTGAGGTAAACGCGCAGGCGCGCTTTGGCATTCATTTTGGTCAATGCCGCAGCCATGTCTTCGACCGTCGTAGAGCGCGAAGCAACGACGATGTCGCACACCGGCACATCAGTCCAGTCATCTTCCCAAGCGAGATGCAAGGTTTCGACGTTGGCAAGGCCCTGCTCTGCAGCTTTGGCCGACATGACCTTGAGCATCGCGGCGCTGTAGTCCAAGCCGATCACCCGCTGCAACTGACCCGCCACGGCCAAACCGATGGTGCCGGGTCCACAGCCCACGTCGAGCAGCGACGTCGCGCCCGCCAACGCCATGCGCGCCACAAAGTCATCCGCGTAGCGGCTGCGCAGCGCCTTGTTGGCCATGCCAGCAGCACGGCTGTCCCAGGCACTGGCGTCCTTGCGCGTGCGCTCGGCTTGCCGCAGGTGCTGGCGGTACAAAAGGCCAAAGTCAATGTTGTCAATGGTGGTGGCAGGCGTGGTCATGCGGTTGTTTCCTGTGAGGCCAGTGGTGTGCTGCGCAGACAAGCCGCCACGGCAGATTCTTTGACGCCATACAGAGCCGCCAAATTCGCCGGTGTGGCTATTTGGGTGGGCGCACCCACGCCCAACAACCGGCCATCGCCCAACAAAGCGATGCGGTCTGCAATGCGCAATGCGTGTTCGGGCTGATGCGTTGAAAGCAGCACGGCCATACCTTGCCGACGCAGTTGGCTGATGGTTTCCAGCACGCGAATTTGATTGCCAAAGTCGAGGCTGGCGGTGGGTTCGTCCATCACCAGCAGCACCGGTTCTTGTGCCAGTGCGCGAGCGATCAGCACGAGTTGTCGCTCTCCACCACTGATGGCGGTGTAGATGCGTTCACGCAGGTGAGCGATGCCGAGTGTCTGCAAGCAATGCTGTGCGCTTTCTCGGTCGTGCTGCGCTGGCGCGGCAAAGCGACCGATGCGAGCGGTGCGCCCCATCAGCACCACATCTTCAACGGTGTAGGGAAAAATGCCGGCGTGCGCCTGCGGCACATAGCCCACATGGCGGGCAAAGGCGCTGCGCGACCAAGCGGTGACAGGTTCGCCCAAAACACGCACCTCACCGGCCAGCGCAGGCAGCAAGCCCAGCAGCGTACGAAACAAGGTGGTCTTGCCGCTTCCGTTGGGACCGAGCAGGCACAGCACCTCACCCAGCGCCAGACCAAAGCAGATGTCACGGCCAACACAGCGCTTGCCGTGACCGATGTCCAGCGCGCAGGCTTCCAACACCAGCTCGGCGCTCATTCGCCACGCCCCGGCCGCGCGAGTAAAAACAAAAAGAACGGCGCTCCCACCAACGCGGTCAGAAGGCCGAGCGGCAACTCAATGGTTGCCACAGTGCGTGCCAATGTGTCAGTCGCGACCAGAAAACCGCCGCCCAGCAGAAGCGACGCCGGTAACAGCCGGGCAAAGTTAGGCCCCACCAGCAAACGCGCTACATGAGGCACCACCAGACCAATCCAGCCAATGATGCCCGTCAGCGACACGGCCGCGGCGGTGGTTAGCGTGGCCGCTGCCACCAGCAACAGGCGCAGGCTGGCCACCGGAATGCCCAAGGCCAGTGCTTCGTCGTCGGCCAAGCTGAGCAAATTCATGCGCCAGCGCAGCAGCGCAATCGGCACCAGACCCATCAACATCAGAGGTGCCGTGGCAGCCAGGTCGTCTCGCGTGACCGCGTTGAGCCCCCCCAGAAGCCAGAATGTGATGGACGGCAACTGCGTGGTCGGGTCAGCCAATATCTTGATCAGTGAAATACCCGCGCCCAAGAGGGCACCCACAGCAATGCCGGCCAACACCAGCACCAGCACCGGGTCATGCCGGCGCACCAAACCGGCCACGCTCACCACCAACCCCACGGCCAGCAGGCCACAGCCAAAGGCCAAGGCCTGCACTGCCGCCAAGGGCAAGCCCAGGTAAATGCCCAACACGGCACCCAGCCCCGCGCCAGCCGACACGCCCAAGATGTCAGGCGACACCAGCGGATTGCGAAACATGCCCTGATAAGACGCACCTGCTGCGGCCAACGCCGCGCCGACCAGCAGTCCAGCAGCGACCCGCGGCAGCCGAATGTTCCAGATGACGGTCTCCACCGCCGGCGCCAAGCCGGATTCGCGGCCCATCAGATGGGACCACACCGAGTGCAGCAAGTCCCCCGGTGCAATAGGAAACTTCCCCCACGCAACGGCTGCAACCAGCACCAGTGCCAGCAAGGCCCAAGACAGCACCCAGCGCAGCAGCGGACTCTTGGCCCTGCTTGTGAAGTTGGCAACCGAGGGGACGGCACCTGAGGATGCGCAAAGATCAGCCATTGATCAGTATGATTAAGATAGCGTCTAACGCTTTGCGGGCGTGGGCTAGAGGCCCATTTGGCTTGCTGCTCATCGAATTTCCTCTGACAGCTTTCCCGCCGCCGCCAGTGACAGTTCCGCGCCGTAAAACAAGCGGTAAAAGCGCTGCACCGCCAGCGGGAGCGCTTCTTGGGCTCGCACCGCTGGGTGCGTCGGATGCAGACGCGCCAGCAGCCAGTGCACGCCAATCAGGCGATTGATGCCGGGCGGGCCGTCCAGCCAACCGAAAGGAAGCTGCGGCGCACAGTACACGCGGCCGTTTTGCACTGCGAGCAGTGAGCGCCACAGCGGATCAGTTCGCGCGCGGTGGGCAAATTCAGGCTCTTGGGTCACGATGACGTCGGGGTTCCAAGCCAAAATTTGCTCCAAGGACACACGGGTGAGTGAGCCCTTGCCGGCCGCAGCGGCCACGTTGCGCCCAGCGGCAAACTCCAGCACTTCAAGGTTAATGGACCCCTCTAGGCCTGTTTCCAATCCGTCGACGCCACGGCCGTAGTAGATGCGCGGGCGCTGCGCCAAAGGCACACTGGCGCGCACCTTGGCGGACAGCGCCAGGGTGGCGTCGGCGTTTGCCGCCAGCCGCGCGGCGCGCTCAGGCACCCCCAGCAGTTGACCCACTTCACGCAATTGCGCGGCATGCTCGGCCAGGCGGCCTTGAACCAGCACCGTGGGCAGTCCGGTCTGTTCACTGACGCGTCGCACACCTGAAACATAGGTGGCGTCGGCGGTACCTGCGTCCAAAATCAAATCGGGTCGCAATTGCAAAAGCGTTTCGACCGACACCGTGCTGCCACGCCCGGCCAACCGACCCAGGTAAGGCAGGGCGGCGGGTGCAGCGCCGAGCAACTGGCGCGCCGAATCGCTCAGTTGCATGGGCCAGCCCAGCAGCTTCTCAGGTGCCAGTGCAGCCACCAACACGCCAGCGGGTGCGCCAGCGGCAAAGACACGTTGGATGCGCTGTGGGGGTGGCAATGCGCCAAAGGTGGCAGCAATGGTGGAGGTTTCGGTCGCAGCGCCTCCCTGGGGTGTTGGTGCTGGCGTCTGCGCCCAGACCGGCCACAGTGCTGTGGCGGCCCACGGGACGGCGCCTCGCAACAGTTGGCGGCGCTTCACCCGGGGTCTCCGGCGGCGAAGGTCACGCTGGACGCTCGGACGCTGCTGGCCAGTTGGAGACTGAAAAACCAATCGTGCAGCGCCTGAACAGACTGCGGCATCTGTAGCGCTTGCCCAAGCGGGCCGGTCAACGCCCGCCACGCGGGTAGATGGGCAGGCGCCACGATGGTCAGGAGCGGAATATCAGCCTGCGCCAGCGCAGCAATTTCTGCGACAAAACCGCCTCCTTGAGCTTCCAAGCCGCCAAAGCGGTTGGTGACCACCACATCGACGCCATCGACCAATGCTTGACGCAGCACACCGCTGGCTTGCGCCACACCACCCGGATCGATACAACACCCCTTTGACGCCGGCCCCAGGTCCTGCGAGATATCAAAAACCTGCGTTCCGCGCACGTCCAACAACTGCATGCGCTTGCCACTGTGGGGCCAAGTGGCGATGCGCTGCAGCACCCCTCCCACCTGCCAGCCGCGTTGCTGAAGCTCAAGTACCCAGGCGGCCAACAGCGCGTCGGCCCCGGTATCGGAAGACGTGCGGGTGTCTTGCTGCACCAGTGCCAGCAGGCGGGCCGGCTGAAGGGGCTCTGTCAGGGAGGGGGCATTCATGGTGCATGGCCTCCCGCGCCAACCGCTGCCCTTTTTCTTTCACCTTGCTGTGGACTTGCCATGGTCGCCTTCTCCCTCAAAATTTGTACGTGCCATGCGCAAACCAACTGCGTCCAGACATGGGCAGGCCATCTGCGAGCTCGTACCACTTGTCGCCCAGATTGCTGACGCCAAAGTCCAGTGCGAAATCCTTTCGCGGCTTCCATGTCGCCTTCACGCCCACGATCCCAAAACCGCTCAATTCGGAATAGCTGGGTTGGCCTGAGCTAGCCAATTGCACCGCCCGACCCTGCTCAACCTCCAAAGTGCTACCCAACTCCCAAACGTCGTTGGGTGTCCAGTTCAGAGCAGCAAAGAGACGATGACGCGGCGTGTCGGTCAAGCGCACACTGTCATCGATGAGGTTACGGCGTGCCAAGTAGGTGTAAGCGCCGCCTACCGCCCACTGGCTATTCAGCGCTTGCTGCAGTGACAGTTCAATCCCCGCATTTCTGGCCTTGCCAATGTTTTGCGCCTGCTCGCAAGTGGTGATGCCTTTGCCGCAGGTGCCGACTGGCGCGGTGACGATCGTGGTTTGCATCAGATCGGTGATCTGGCTGTAAAAGACTGTCGCCTGGCCCCGGCCACCCGCCCAGGGTGCGCCCCTGACACCCAATTCAAGATGGTTGGCGACCTCTGGCCGCAGGTCTGGATTGGGCAGCGCCCGGCCCATGCGCGCTGAATACCGGTCTTTGATGGTCGGGAAACGTGTTTTATGCGAGGCAATGGCGTAGACCTCGGTGCCCGAAGTGCCAAGGGTGTGTGTTAGTTCCAGCAAACCGTTGATGGCACTGGTCGAGCCCAGCGGCCAGTAATAGACCTCCTTGGCGTCTCGCTTGTCGTGAGAAATGCCAGCGCGCAAGCGCCAATCGGTCGCCAACGCCAGGGTGTCTTCCACCGCCAGCGAGGTGGTTACGTCGCGGTAAAGCTTGTCGACCGACAGGGGGTTGCTGTCTTGGTGCTTGTCCTCCTTCACTTGCATCGACACGCGCAACTCGTGGCTGGCGAGGCTGTAGTTGGCCAACTCCAACGCCACCCCGTTCGACGTGTCGTTGTAAATGCTGGGAAAGTTGGTGTTGTAGAGGGCCGTGCTGTAGCTGCCGTCACTGAAGGCGTCGAGCTTGTTTTTGTAGGTGTCATGGAACACCCGCGCCTTGAACACATTGTTTTGATTCAGGCGGGTGCTGCTGATGAAATACACGCTGTCTTTGTCCCAATAGGGCCACTGCCAGTAACGCGCACCGCTGGTGGATTGACCGGTGTACACCGGGTTCCCTTTTTGACCCTCTTGGCGCACATAGCCCAAGGCGTATTCGTCAGTGGCGTTGGGCGTGAGCCCCACCTTGAAGGAAAGCCGCTGGTCGGTACGGAAAGCGTTTTCGCGCTGGCTGCCGGTGTCGGTGGGTTTGGCCTTGAAATCTCGAAAACCGCTGGGCAGCGGGAAGCTGGTGGCGTCTAAATAGGAAGCACCCAGCTGAAAGTACCACGTGCCTTGGTTGGACCCCATATTGACAGCGCCCTGCTTTTCGCTGCCTGAGGCCAGGCCGAGTCGCACATCGCCCTCAAACGCCCGAACCGGCTTGCGCGTGACCAGGTTGATCGCACCGCCCAGTGCGTTGGGGCCATAGAGCAACGAAGCGCCTGCCTTGGCGACGCGAATCTCCGACAAATCAAACGTTGTGAATCGAGCAAAGTCGATGTAACCGTCGTAAGGCACATACAGCGGCACACCGTCAACAAACACGGGCACCTGACGGGCGTCAAAGCCGCGCAAGAACACAGTCTCCTCATTGCGACTGTTGCGCGACAGGCTGATACCGGGCAGCGTCGCGACCGCAGTGCCCACGGTGTCAGCGTTGTAGCGCTGGATACCGTCCTTGCGGATCACTTGTTCGTTTTCGGTCTCAGGCGAGTTGGCACTGGCGCTGCCGGTGACAACGACCGTACCGAGCTGAAAGCTTCCGTCTTGTGCAGCCGCAGGGGCCGCCGCAAAGGCGGCCAAAAGCAGGGCGGGCAACAAGCGCAGCGCTGGCGTTCGCGCCTCTGAATGCAAGCGATGTGTCGGTTTTTGGTGCGCTCTGGCTAATTTCTCAGAGAGCTGTGGCGTGAAAAAGTAAGACATGGGCCGGGCGTTTCGTTGGGTTGACTGGTTCGTTGAATAAATCGTTATATATTTATAAACATAACGATGGGCAAAAAAAGAGTGGCACAACGGCGCACTCCACTCGGTTCAGACCGCCACCCTTGGACAGGTGGCGGCCTCAGCGCCGCCCCAGCCCGGCACTTGCGGGTTCGTCAATCCGGCGCAAGTCGGTGGCTCAGGTCAGGGCTTTGCGAACCCGTATTGATCCAAAATAGCCTGTGCGGCCGGCGTTGAGAGGTATTGCATGAACGAGGCGGCTTCAGCCGCGTGGGTACTGGCAGCGATCTTGGCGATGGGGTAGAGGACGACGGTGTCCAGCGGCACCTCAAAGACAACCTTGACCTTGTCTTTCATGAGCGCGGCATCGGTGGCGTAAACAAAGCCGGCATCAACCTCACCGCGTGCCACATAGTCGAGCGACTGGCGCACGTTTTGTGTGTTGATTGCCTTCGCCTGCAGCGCGGGCCAAAGCTTGGCGGCTTCCAGAGCGGTTTTGGCGTAGCGTCCCACCGGCACGCTTTCGGGGTTGGCAATCGCCACCCGAGTGATGCCCGCCTGAGTCAGGTCGCTCAGCTTGGTCGGCGTGAGCTTGGCATCGATGGGCACAATGAGCACCAGCTTGTTGCGCACAAAGTCTTTGCGATCCGCCGCGTTGACCCAACCCTCTTTTTGAGCCTTGTCCATCGTTTCCTGGTCAGCCGAGGCAAAGACATCCACCGGCGCGCCCTTCGCGATCTGTTGCAGCAACGCCCCTGAGGCACCAAAGTTGAGCAACACCTTGGTACCCGGATGCACCGCTTCATAGCTCTGGGCAATGTCCTTGAATGCATTGGTCAGGCTGGCAGCAGCAGACACCGTCAGGTCGGCAGCCAGGGCCGTCGCAGCCACGGCAGACAGAACGACGGCGACCAAGGCAGAAAGGGTTGTTTTTAGGGGGCGCTGAGACACGATTAATTCCTCCGGGACTTCAATTGGAAAATACGCAGTATATAACTTTATATAACGATTCTCGGCCCAACCCCGTGCGCGTGACTCAAACGCATCTGGCATTCGCAAGCGCATTGACACAAGTCAGAAGATGCCCGAACTGACCGGGTGGCAGAGCTGAAAGCCTGACGAACCCAGATGGAAATGGCGCAGGGTGAGGCCGCCTCTGGACTGCGACCCAGCAGCCACGTCCGATGCGCTGTTTTTCTATACTGCACGGTGATTTCGCTTCTTAAAACCTTCTCTTGGCAAGAATTAAGACACCACCCCTGGCGCAACGCCGCGGCAGCGGTGGCCGTGATGCTGGGCGTGGCGCTGGCGTTTTCGGTGCATTTGATCAACGAATCAGCGCTGGATGAGTTCTCGCAGGCCGCACGCTCCGTCAACGGCCAGCCGGATCTGGAGCTGCGCGGTACACAAGGCACTTTTGACGAGGCTGTGTATGCCCGCGTGGCGCAGCACCCCGATGTTGTGACGGCGTCCCCCGTGCTCGAAGTGACCACCCAAGTGGTGGACCGCAACGGCGTTTCCATGGCCTTGCGGGTGCTGGGGGTTGATGCGTTGCGCGTGGCGCAAGTCGCGCCTGCGTTGATGCCGCTGCCGGACCCGAGCAGCGAACGCTTGGCCCTCTTCGCGCCCGACACCTTGTTTTTGAATCCGGCGGCCCAACAGCGCCTAGGTTTAACACCGCAACTGCAAGTCGCACTCCGCCTGAAAACGGCGCGGGTCGCCGGACGGGTGAGTGCCAGCGGCACCCCCTTGGCGGTGATGGATTTGGGTGCGGCGCAAGATTTTTTCAACCAAGTGGGGGCCTTAAGCCGCATCGACCTCAAGCTGCGCGCCGGCGTGACCCCCGCGAATTTTGTGCAAGCGTTGCAAGACACCCCCAACTGGCCGCGTGATGTTTTGGCTTTGGAGCCGGGGGACCGCACCAGCCAAATCAACGCCCTGTCCCGCGCCTACCGGGTCAACCTGACGGTGTTGGCCTTGATCGCCCTGTTCACCGGGGCTTTTTTGGTGTTTTCGGTGCTGGCCTTGAGCGTGAGCAAACGCTCGCAACAACTGGCTCTGTTGGGCGTGCTGGGCCTGAGCGCGCGCCAGCGGTTGGCGCTGGTGTTGTGGGAAGCGCTGGCCTTGGGGCTGGTGGGCAGTGCCCTGGGTCTGGCACTGGGCACCGCGCTGGCTGCACTGGCGCTGCGGGTGTTGGGCGGTGACTTGGGCGGCGGCTTTTTCGCCGGGGTGGCCCCCACGCTGCAATGGAATGCGTGGGCTGCGCTGTTGTACGGCGGCTTGGGCGTTGCCGCCGCTTTGGTAGGCGCATGGTGGCCGGCGCGGCAGGCGCAGCAACTGCCTTTGGCCGCCACCTTGAAGGGATTGGGGACGGGTTTGATTCAAAGCCGTGGCCATTGGATCAGTCTTATTTTGATAGCAGGTGGCGCACTACTGGCTTGGGCTCCGCCCCTATTTGGCATTCCCTTGGTGGCCTACATTTCTGTGGGGTGCTTGCTGGTGGGTGGCATTGGGGTGTTGCCGTGGCTGATTGCCCTGCTGCTGGACCGCGTGGCGCCCCTGCTGTCGCGCCACACCCTGCCGCTCTTGGCCGTGGAGCGCGCGCGCCGCCAGCGGGAAACTGCCGCCGTCGCGGTGAGCGGCGTGGTCGCGTCCCTCAGCTTGGCCGTGGCCCTCACCGTGATGGTGGCCAGCTTTCGAGATTCCGTCACGCAGTGGCTAGACCGCGTGCTGCCCGCCGACCTGTACGTGCGCAGCGCCAGCAGCAGCGGCGCTGCTGACACCGTGTATTTCACGCCTGAGGTGGTGCAAGCCTTGGCGCAAATCAATGGGGTGACCCGCTTGGAGGCGCAGCGCCATGTGCCTTTGCGGCTGGACCCCGCCCAAGCGCCCGTCACGCTGATCGCGCGGCCCCTGAAAGACCCCGCACGTCGGCTGCCTTTGGTCAGTGGGCCGCTGCCGGTGCCTGCGGGGCACGTGGCGATTTACGTGAGCGAGGCGGTGGTGGATTTGTTTGATGCCCGCCTTGGCTTCACTTTTGCGCCACTTATGAAGTCATTTCCGGCTCTAGCCCTTGATGGGCCTGCGCAAGGCGCTTCTTTTTTTGTAGCAGGGGTGTGGCGAGATTACGCCCGACAGTCGGGCACCATCGCGCTGGACAAAGCCGATTTCGAGCGGCTCACCGGCGACCAACGCGCCAACGACATCGCGTTTTGGCTGGCGGACCCTGGTGACACCGCACGGGTCGAGGGGGCGGTTCGCGCGCAGGTCAATCGCCAGAGCGCTGGCTCCGGCGAGCGCCTTGATTTTGGGTCAGCCGCGCAAATCAGGGCCACCTCGCTTCGCATCTTTGACCGCAGCTTTGCGATCACCTACTGGTTGCAGGCGGTGGCCATTGGCATCGGTCTGTTTGGCGTGGCCGCCAGTTTCAGCGCGCAGGTATTTTCTCGCCGCAAAGAGTTTGGCTTGCTCGCCCACTTGGGTTTGACGCGCCAGCAGGTGCTGTGGGTGGTGGCTCTGGAGGGCATGGCTTGGACCGCACTGGGCGCGTTGGCCGGGCTGTTGCTGGGGCTGGCCGTGTCGGTCATTTTGGTGAAGGTGGTGAACCCGCAAAGCTTTCACTGGACCATGGACTTGATGGTGCCGTGGGCGCGTTTAGGTCTGCTTTGCGTGGCGGTGACGCTGGCCGGCACCCTCACCGCCTGGCTGTCAGTGCGCGCTGCGGCAGGCCAATCGGCCATCCTGGCGGTGAAAGAGGACTGGTAGACCGGCGTACTGGGGGGAAACCACAGTGTGCGCTGGACGCATCCGCCCGTAGAATTCGCACCTTGTCGTTTAAAACCGTTTGGGTCTTTGGCCCCACTTCAAAAAGGATCTCTTGATGAAAAAACTTCTGCTGGCTGTTGCCATCGGTGCCCTCAGCGTGACTTCCTTTGCCCAAGGCAAAGATCTCAAGGTCGCCATCGACCCCACTTACGAGCCCTTCACCTTCAAAACCGCTGACGGCACGCCCACGGGTTTTGACGTGGACATCGCCAACGCCCTGTGCACCGAACTCAAGCGCAAGTGTGTGTTTGTGGAACAGGTCTGGGACAGCATGATCCCCGGTTTGATGGCCCGCAAGTACGACGTCATCATCAGCTCCATGTCCATCACCGAAGACCGCCTCAAGCAAGTGGATTTCTCAGAAAAATACTACAACACGCCCAGCCGCGTGGTGGTGAAGAAAGACGTGACCTTCTCCGGCCCGGCCTCCATCAAGGGCAAGAACATTGGCGTGCTCAAAGGCAGCACCCAAGAGAAATACGCCATGGGTGAGCTCAAGACCGTGGGGGTGAACGTGGTGGCCTATGAGGCACAAGACCAGGTGTACCTGGACATCCGCTCCGGCCGTTTGGACGGCACCGTGGCCGATATTCTGGAAGTGGGCGGTGGTTTCCTGAACAAGCCTGAAGGCCAGGACTACACCTTGGTCGGTCCTGAGTTGTACATTCCCAAGTACTTTGGCACCGGTGCCGGTGTGGCCGTTCGCAAAGGCCAAGGCGCTCTGAAAAATGACATCAGTGCCGCCATCAAAACCCTGCGCACCAACGGCACTTACAAGAAGATCAACGACAAGTACTTCAAGTTCGACGTGTACGGCAAGTAAGCCGGTGAGCCTATGGGTTGGTACGCATTTCAGCGGGGCCAACCCTTCTTTCGGGGCCATTGCGCCCCCACCTTTCTTCTTCGATCTCCCCGTACCCTCTCGCACCCACTGCCTGACACATGAACGACTATTACATAGCCATCCTGCAAGGTTCCGTGCTCACGGTGGGCGTCTCCTTGTGTGCGTTGATGGTGTCCATCGTATTGGGTTTGGCAGGTGCCGCCGCCAAACTCTCCGCACGACCGGTGCTGGTCGCCGTAGCGACGGTGTACACCACCGTGATTCGCGGCATCCCTGAGTTGGTGTTGATGCTGCTGGTGTTCTACGGCGGCACGATTGGTTTGAACAACCTGATCGAGGCCATGGGTAGCGACCACTACATCGACGTGGACCCCTTCAGCGCGGGTGTGCTGACCATTGGCTTTATTTACGGCGCTTTCATGACCGAGACCTTTCGCGGGGCCATTCTTGCCATCCCCAAAGGCCAGATGGAGGCGGCCTGGGCTTTTGGCATGGGGCGCATGCAAACCTTTTTGCGCATCACCGCACCTCAGATGGTGCGCTATGCCTTGCCGGGCTTTACCAATAACTGGCTGGTGCTGATCAAAGCCACCGCACTGGTCAGCCTGATTGGCTTGCAAGAAATGACTTACTTGGCCAAACAAGCCAGCGCCGCCACCCGCTCGCCGTTTGAATTTTTCTTGTTCACGGCAGCGCTGTTCCTGATTTACACCACGCTGTCTCTGGTGCTGCTGCGCAAACTCAACGCCCGCTTCAGCCTGGGCACCAAACGAGGGCAGCTCTGATGCAATGGGCGATCATTTTTGAGCCGCAAAACCTGGCGCTTTACGGCACCGGCATTCTGACGACGCTGGGCCTGCTGGCCTCGTCCTTGGCGGTGGGCGGTGTGTTAGCCCTCATTTTTGCGCTGATGTTGACCGGACCCATCAAGCCCTTGCAGTGGCTGGTGAGTGCCTACACGTTTGTGATGCGCGGCACCCCGCTGCTGATTCAGGTGTACCTGATTTATTACGGCCTGGGCCAACTGGAATGGATTCAAGCGCGTTGGGACGACGTCTGGCCCTGGACGCACTTCAAAGAACCCTTTTTCTGCGCCTTGCTGGCCTTCAGCTTGAACACCGCCGCCTACACCGCCGAGATGCTGGCCGGGGCCATTCGCGAAACCAGTGCGGGCGAGATTGAAGCCGCCCAAGCCTACGGCATGAGCCGCTTCAAGGTGATGCGTTACATCGTTTTGCCCAGTGCTTTGCGCCGCACCCTGCCCGCCTACAGCAACGAAGTCGTGATGATGCTGCAAGCCACCAGTTTGGCCAGTGCCGTGCCGTCTTTGCTGGACGTGACGGGCGCGGCGAGCCGGGTGTACTCCGACTATTACTTGCCGTTTGAGGCGTATTTGGCGGCTGCAGGTATTTACCTAGTGGCTTCTTTTTGTCTCATCGGCCTCTTCAAATTCAGCGAGGCGCGCTTGTTGGCTTACCTCGCGCCGCGCAAACACTGAGATTCCCCATGCAACGCACTGACCATTCACTCCTGTCCAGCAGTTTGGGGAGTCAAAAAACGCTCTCCAGCTTTCACTTTGGCACGCCCGGCGCGCGGCCCAAGGTCTATATCCAGGCCAGCTTGCATGCCGAGGAACTGCCAGGCATGTTGGCAGCGCACCACCTTCGCCCGCTGCTGGAAGCCGCCGAAGCCGCAGGCACCCTGCAAGGTGAAGTGATTTTGGTCCCAGTGGCCAACCCCATCGGGCTGGCCCAGCGCGTGGACCACAAGCCCATGGGTCGCTTCGATCTGGACACCTCAGAAAACTTCAATCGCCATTACCCCGATTTCGCCCAAGTGATGGACCCCGCCCTGCTCGACACGCTGGATGACAACCCCACCCTGAACGTGACCCGGGTGCGCGAAGCGATCGGCACCTACTTGGTCAACTGGCAACCCACGACCGAGTTGGAAAGCCTGCGTCGCCAATTGTTAACGCTGTCGCATGACGCCGACTTTGTGCTGGATTTGCATTGCGACTGTGAAGGCGTGCTGCACTTCTACACCGACGAGGCCTGTTGGACGACGATGGCTCCGCTGGCCCACTTGCTGGGTAGCCGTGCCATTTTGCTGGCCAAGGGTGCGGGCGGGGCCGCGTTTGACGAATGCCTGTCCGGGGTTTGGTGGCAGTTGTCTGAAGCGCTGGCCCAAAAGGGCCACGCCAAACCGCTGCCCCAAAGCTGCCACAGCACCACCATCGAGCTTCGCGGTGAACTGGACGTGAGCCATGAATTTGCGCAAGCCGATGCGCAGGCGATTTATGCCTTCTTGCAACTTCAGCAGGTCATTGCCTGCGACCAACCGCCGCCAGTCCCTGCCCCCCTGTGTGACCCCACGCCCTTGGCCGGCTCAGAGACGCTCTATGCACCTGCCCCAGGTGTCGTGGTGTTTGCGGCCCAACCCGGCCAGTGGATGACAGCCGGTGACTTGGTCGCCGAGGTGATCGACCCTATCAACCACCTCACCCACCGCGTGGTGGCAGGTGTGGAGGGTGTGATGTATGCCCGAATTCGCGACAGGTACATCACTCCGGGTTGCGAGTTGGCCAAAATTGCGGGGGCTGTCCCGTTCCGAACGGGTTTGCTTTTGGGCGCTTGAGCCCTGCCTGCTTTTTCAAAAAAATAGTTTATGACCACCCAACCCCTCAAACTCCAGGTTGACAACATCCACAAACGCTTTGGCAGCAATGAGGTGCTCAAAGGCGTGTCCTTGATGGCGCATGCGGGCGATGTCATCAGCATCATTGGCAGCTCCGGTTCGGGAAAAAGCACTTTTCTGCGTTGTATCAACTTGCTGGAAAAACCCAATGAAGGCCGCATCAATGTGGCGGGGGAAGACATCAAGTTGGTGGCAGGTAAAGACAGTGAGCTGTATGCCGCCGACCCCAAGCAACTGCAGCGCATGCGCACCAAGCTGGCCATGGTGTTTCAGCACTTCAACCTCTGGGCGCACATGACGGTGCTGCAAAACATCATTGAAGCCCCCGTGCACGTGTTGGGCATGCCGAAAGAGGCGGCCATTCAGGTGGCGCGCAAGTACCTAGAAAAAGTAGGACTGCAAGGCAAAGAAGACAGCTACCCCGCTCACTTAAGTGGGGGCCAGCAACAGCGCGTGGCCATTGCCCGGGCACTGGCCATGGAGCCGGAGGTGATGTTGTTTGACGAACCCACCAGTGCGCTGGACCCCGAGTTGGTGTCTGAGGTGCTGAGGGTGATGCAAACGCTGGCCCACGAAGGACGCACCATGGTGGTGGTCACTCATGAGATGGGGTTTGCCCGTGAAGTGTCCAACCACTTGATCTTCTTGCACAAGGGCTTGATTGAGGAAGAAGGCAATCCCGCCGAGGTGCTGGCCAATCCCAAGAGCGAGCGTTTGGCGCAGTTCTTGTCGGGCAGTTTGAAGTAGGGCGACTGCCGCCGCAGTGGACCCAAGCAACCACAGCGTCAGTTTGCGACCCCCTCTCGCCTGCCACCCTTGCATGGTCTTTTCTATGACGGCCCATTCATGCCTTGGCATGCCGCGAGTCAGGGCGTGATGCCTGCTCTGCTGTCACGTCGGCAATGGCTGCTCGCGGGCTTGGCGGCACCGCTGGGTGCCATGAGCGCTCCATCAGCCACGGTGCCCTTGCTTGGACAGACGCTCCCCTTGCAGTTTCCCCGTGACTTGGGCAGCCACCCCGACTTTTCGACAGAGTGGTGGTATGTGACGGGGCGACTTCAAGACACGGCGTCGGCCCGGGTGTTGGGGTTTCAAATCACCTTCTTTCGGTCTCGCGTGCCGAGCACCCAGTCGTTGAAGTCGGCCTTTGCAGCCAAACAGTTGCTGTTTGCCCATGCCACGGTCACCGACGTGGCGGAGCAGCGCTTGTGGCACGACCAACGCGTCGCGCGTGAAGGCTTCGGACTGGCGCAAGCCAAGCGCACCGACACGGCCGTTCACCTCCACGATTGGTCACTGGTTCGCACGCCAGAGCACTACCAAACCAAGGTTCAGGGGGCTGGTTTTGATTTTGAACTGAGCCTGCGTGAAACCCAAGCGCTGTTGCTACAGGGACAGAACGGCTTGTCACGAAAAGGGCCTGAGCCCAGTCAAGCCAGCTGCTACTACAGCCTGCCCCAACTGCAAGCCAAGGGACAGGTCACCTTGGCAGGCCAACGCCGCGCCGTGCAAGGAACGGCTTGGCTGGACCATGAATGGAGTCACGCCCTCTTGCACCCCCAAGCCGTGGGGTGGGACTGGATTGGCATGAACTTGCTGGACGGCAGCGCGCTGACGGCCTTTCGACTGCGAACGAAGGCTGGCTCTGCGCTGTGGGACGGGGGATCGTGGCGCGCGCCTGGGGGCAGCGTGCAGGTTTTCCCCCAAGGCTCAGTCACGTTTGAGCCACTGCGCGACTGGCTCAGTGCGCTCAGCCAAACCCGCTACCCCGTCGAGTGGCGGGTGCGAACACCGGCGGGGCAGTACACGGTCCAAGCGGTTTTAGACGCGCAAGAGCTCGACAGCCGCCCCTCCACCGGGGCCATCTACTGGGAAGGCTTGAGCGTGCTACTGGACGAGCAAGGCCACACGGTAGGGCATGGCTATTTGGAAATGACGGGTTACGCCAGCCCTTTGCGCCTTTGAAATGCGCCTCGCTGGCACGGTTGAATGGCCGCTCATGCCGGTACCTGCCTGCTCAGATTCGAGCCTAATGACCCCATTTTTAGGTTTGGTTCAGGTACCATGCGGCACGTCAACAATGCCATTTCGCTATTTATTAAATAGCAAATAACCCATATATAACGAGGGCTGCAGCATGTTTTCCTTCCTATTTCACTTCTTTTGCTTAAATGATTTCGGTAGGCAACTTGGCCCGTCTGCGTTGAAGGGGGCAATGACATGAAACGCTGGATGGTATTTCTCATGTCCTTGCTGGCCAGCCTGCCTGGTTTGCGTGCGCAGCCAGTAGTTTCTGCCCCACCGGGGACTGCTGTGGCTTTCTTTTATGACGCCAATCCGCCTTGGGTTGAGTTACAAGCCTTTGATTTGGTGGTGGTGGACCCCGGCCATGTGCCTGACCCCAAATTGCCCGCGCTTGCGCACACCCGCTTGGCGGCTTACGTGGCGCTGGGCGAGGTGCAACCCTCTCGTGACTATGCGGCCAAAATTCCTAAAAACTGGCTCAAAGGGGAGAACAAGGACTGGGGAAGCCGCCTGATCAACCAGGCCCAGCCTGAGTGGCCGAAGTTCTTCACCGAGCAGGTGATTGCGCCGCTGTGGGAGAGGGGTTACCGCACCTTCTTTTTGGACACGCTGGATTCTTACCATCTGTTTTCCCCCACACCGGAGGCGCGTGCCGTGCAAGAGGCCGGCATGGTGAAAGTCATCACCACGCTGAAGCAGCGGTTTCCACAAGCTCGGCTGATTTTTAACCGGGGCTTTGAAATCTTGCCGCAGGTGCATGCCTTGGTGGAATCGGTGGTGGCGGAGTCGTTGTTTCAGGGCTACAACGCGGGCGAGTCGCGCTACCGCGAGGTACCCGAGGAGGACAGACGCTGGCTGATGGGGCAGTTGCAAAAGGTCAAAGACGATTACCGACTGCCCGTAATCGTGATTGACTATGTCCCCGCGTCCCAACGCCCATTGGCCCGCGACACGGCCCAACGCATTCAGGCACTGGGCTATGTGCCCTGGGTGGCCACACCTGATTTAGGCACGCTGGGGGTGGGTGCGATTGAGGTCATGCCACGCAAGGTGCTGGTGGTGCACAGCGTGGCCAAAGACGAGGGAGCGCTGCGCTACATGGAGCCCGTTCGCCACGGCTCCATGCCGCTGCAGTACTTGGGTTATGTGCCCGTATTTGTTGACGTGATGAACCTGCCCCAACACACCCTCGCGGGGCGGTATGCAGGGGTGGTGCTGTGGTTGACAGAAACCGATCCCCCGGAAAGTGAGGCCTTGTTGACGACCTGGGTGACGCGTCAAGTCGGTGATCAGGTACCGGTTGCGTTGCTGGACCCCCCTGAGTATTTGATGGAAGGCCCGGTTGGCCAGCTCTTGGGTTTGACAACGTCGTATCTGCCCATGAACACAGCGCCAATTGAGGTCATGTTTAAGAGTCCCTTAATGGGTTATGAGCGTGAACCGAGACCTCTGGCTAATGAATTTTTTGCTTTGACCCTGGCCAAGGGAGAGCCTTTGCTCACCCTCCAAAGGGATCAGCACCAGCAAGTCGCCGCAGCCATTACCCCTTGGGGAGGTTATGCCATCTCGCCTTTTACCGTGGTCACGCTGGTCGCTGGGGCAGGCGAACGATGGATCGTGGACCCTTTTGGTTTTTTCAGCCAGGCGCTCAAACTGCCTGCCATGCCGGTGCCGGATGTCAGCACGGAATCGGGGCGCAGGCTGTTCATGGTGCATATGGACGGCGACGGTTGGGTGAGCCGCTCTGAGTTGCCCGGCAACCCGCTCGCCGCTGAGCTGGTGCGTGACCGGGTGGTGAAAAAATACCTCGTTCCCATGACCATTTCGGTGATTGAGGCTGAGACCTCGCCCAAGGGGCTCTACCCAGAACTTTCAACGCTGGCCGAGCAAGTTGCGAAAGACATTTTTCGTGAACCGCATGTGGCCATCGCCTCGCACAGCTATTCCCACCCGTTTTTCTGGGCGAAGGTGGAGGCGGGAGCCGAATCGTATGGTGCCAAGGCCGTGAACCTGCGCTTGGCGGGCTACGAATTCAACCTGCAACGCGAGATTGAAGGGTCCATTCGCTACATTGAGGAACGCCTCGCCCCACCTGGCAAAAAAGTGGACATTTTCTTTTGGACTGGCGACTGTGTTCCCAGCAGCGAAGCACTGGAGTGGACCCACCGAGTGGGTGTGCTCAACATGAATGGGGGCGACACCACCGCGACCCTCGCTCACCCCACCATGACACGTGTGGAAGGCCTGGGATTGCGGCGAGCGGGAGGCTACCAGGTGTTTGCCCCCAACCAAAATGAGAATGTTTACACCCATGAGTGGAGAGGGCCGTTTTACGGGTTTGACCGGGTGATTGAGACTTTTGAGTTCACCGAGAAGCCACGCCGTCTCAAGCCCATCAATATCTACTTCCACACCTACCTGACCACCAAAACCGCAGGCATGCGCTCACTCGACACGATATTCACTTACGCGATGGCTCAAGAGACGATGCCGGTGTACGTGTCGGAGTACGCGCGCAAGGTTCTGGATTTTCAAGACCTGGCGGTGGCACGCACGCCAGTGGGTTGGCGTGTGCGAGGCGCGAAAGATTTGCGCACGCTGCGACTGCCCAACACCCTGGGGTTCGCTGATATTAGAAAAAGCCGAGGCGTTGCTGGCTACACCACGGGAGAGAACGACAGTTACATTCACTTAGCCTCTGACGCGGCGGTGCTGGCTGTGAGTGCAGTCGAGTCGAGCTCCCCTCGGTTGGACTCGGCCAATGCGCGGATTGAGCATTTTGAGCAAAACAGCACAGGCGCGCAATGGCAGTTCAAAGGGCATGTGCCGCTTCAGTTCACGGTGGCGCATGCTGACAACTGCCGCGTGCGCATGGCGGGACGCGACCTCACCCCCACCCGGCGCGTGGGCAAGCTGTCTTACTTCGAGTTAAAAACCCAAGCCACGGGCCCCATCGAGACGCGTTGCCGGGTTTAACGCAGATTGCAACTCAGCGCGCCGCACAGACTGCCGACGCTGATTCGGTCGGCGTGTTGAGGGCGGCGCCAGCTTCTTTGCCCTCAGTGTGCGCCAGCAGCCGCATCTGACGCCGCAGCACCGGTTTGTTGGGGGCGAGAGAGCCAGACAAACGGAATCAAGGCCATGAAGATCAATGCCGAGGCGAAGAACACATCGTTGGCGGCCAGCATGTAAGCCTGTTGATCAATCAAACGGTTCACCTGCGCCAAGGCTTGATCGGGGCTCAACCCGAGTCGCGATAAGCCCTCCAGCGTTTGGGTGGCTGTGATATTGCTGCTTGAAATGGACTCGGCCAGCTGTGCATGGTGAATGGCCGCGCGGTCTTGCCACACAGTCGTTGATATCGAGGTGCCAAACGAGCCCGCCACAATGCGCACAAAGCTCGATAGGCCGGACGCCGCAGGAATCTTGTCTGGAGAAATGCCTGACAAAACGATCACCGACAACGGAATAAAGAAGAAGGCCATGGCAATGCCCTGCACCAGCGTGGGCGTCATGATGGTTCCAAAATCGGCCTGGGTGTTGAAGTGCGAGCGCATGAACAGCACGATCGCAAACACCACAAACGCGAAGCTGGCCAGCAGTCGCGGGTCCACCCGGCTCACATTGCGGCCCACCAAGGGCGACAAAATGATCGCAAACAGGCCCACCGGTGCGAGCAGCATGCCGGCATCAATGGAGGGGTAGCCCATGTACTGCTGCAACCACAGCGGCAGCAACACCACGTTGCCAAAAAAGAGCCCGTAGCCGACCGAGATGGCCACGGTGCCTGACCAAAAGTTGCGCCGCTTGAAAAGCCGCAAGTCCACGACCGGATGCTCCTCCGTCAGCTCCCAAATCAAGAAAAAGAGAAACCCGACCAGTGACACAATGCCCAGCCCAATCACCTCAGAGGAGTGAAACCAGTCCAGCTCTTTGCCTTTGTCCAGCATGATTTGCAAGGCCCCCACCCAGAGCACCAACAGGCCCAGTCCCACGCCGTCGATCGGCAGCTTGCGCGTGATGCTCTCCCGCTTGTGATAAATCGACCACACCATGAAGGCCGACAGCAGACCAATGGGAATGTTGATGTAAAAAATCCAAGACCAATAGATGTTGTCGGTGATCCAGCCGCCCAACAGCGGCCCCAAAACGGGGGCCACCAAGGTGGTCATGGCCCACAGCGCCATGGCCAAGCCCGCCAACGCGGGCGGATAGCTGGACAGCAACAAGCCTTGTGAGAGCGGAATCATCGGGCCCGCCACAAAGCCTTGCAGCGCGCGAAACACAATCAGCATGGGCATATTGGGCGCGAGTCCGCACAGCCATGAGGTGAGTACAAACAACATCACACTGGTGACAAACAGACGCACCTGACCAAAGCGTTGTGACAGCCAGCCCGTTAAAGGCAGTGCAATGGCGTTGGCCACGCCAAAGCTGGTGATGACCCACGTGCCTTGGTTGGCGCTCACGCCCAAGTCACCCGCAATGGCGGGCAGGGAGACATTGGCAATGGAAGAGTCCAGCACGTTCATGAACGTGGCCAGCGACAGGGCAATCGTGCCCCAGAGTCGGGCCGCGCCGTCCAGCGGCGGCGGATTAAAGGAGTCGGCGTTGGCCATCGCAAAGCCGCTCAGTGCGAACCAAGATTGGCCGCCACGATGCGACGCACCTCTGCTGCGGCCCCGCTGTCTAAGTTGGCGTAAACAGAAGTCTCCACCTGCGCCGAATCGCGCGGCGAATCGGCCAGCATTTTTCCACCTTGCTCGGTGACGTCGATCTCAGCTTCCATGGACAGGCCAATTCGCAACGGGTTTTTGCTCAACTGGTCCGCGTCAAGGGTCACACGAACCGGCACGCGCTGAACCACCTTGATCCAGTTGCCGGTGGCGTTCTGAGCGGGAAGCAAAGCAAAGGCAGCGCCGGTTCCGACCCCCAAACCTGCCACCACGCCGTCATAGCTCACCTTGCTGCCATACACATCCGCCACCAATTTCACGGGCTGGCCGATGCGAATGTGGCGCAACTGAGGCTCCTTGAAATTGGCATCCACCCACACTTGGTTGAGCGGCACGATGGCCATCAGGGGCGTTCCTGCGGCGACGCGTTGGCCGAGTTGCACCGTGCGTCGCGCCACGTAACCGTCCACAGGCGCGGGTAATTCAGCCCGCTGCGTCGCCATCCACGCCTCTCGGACCTTGGCTGCCGCAGTCATCACACTGGGGTGCGCCTCAATGCTGACCCCCTCCGTCATGGCTTGGTTGCTGCGCAACTGTTGCTTGGCAGCGGTGACACCGGCTTGGGCGGCCACCAGCGCGCTGTTGCCGTTGCTCAGTTGCGTCTGCGCGTGATTGAGTTCCTCCTTCGACACGGCGCCGTTCGCCGCCAAGCCTTGGCGACGATTCAGGTCATCGGTGGCCCGGGCGATTTCGGTTTGGGCTTTCACCACATCGGACTCGCGCAGGCGAATTTGGGCCTCAAAATTGCCATTGTTGGCGTACAAGGTTCGAACTTGGCGCACCACTTGGGCGAGATTGGACTCGGCTTGGTCTAGCGCTACTTTGGCATCGGCTGGGTCCAATTTGACCAGCGACTGCCCCGCTTTCACGAAATCGGTGTCGTCCGCCAAGATGGCAATCACGGTGCCGCCCATTTGAGGCGTGATCTGAATCAAATTGCCTTGCACATAGGCGTTGTCAGTCGATTCATAGTGACTGGCCACACGCCATTCGTACACCCCCCAAAGGGCGGCAGAGAGCGCGACCACGCTGGCCAATATGACGAGCGCTTTTTTACGGGTGTTGCGGGGAGAGGCGGCTGCAGAGGGAGTAGGAGCATTCATGGTGTCGTCAATCAAATTCAGAGGTGGGATTAGTTTTTATGAGCCAGTGTTGCAGGCATTTCGGCACGGTAGCCGCCACCCAGCGCATGCATCAAACTCACCTGCGCGTCGATGGCACGGGCGCTCAAGTCAACGGCTTGGCGTCGCTGCTGCAAGACGGCACCTTCGGTGGCAAGCACACTGAGGTAGTTGCTCAAACCCGCGTCATAGCGCTGCACGGCAATGCCGTAGGCATCTTCACTGGCCGTCAGCGTCGCTTGTTGCTCAAGCTGCTGACGGGCGATCGCCTGCAGCGTGGCCAACACACCAGCGACTTCACGCACCGCATCAATCACTGCGGCGTTGTAGCTCCCAATCGCGCCTTCAAGCTCGGCCTCTTTCCCACGCAAATTGGCGCGCAACCGGCCGCCATCAAACAAGGGCAAGCGAATTGCAGGACCGATGCCCCACTGTTCACTGCCCGAATCGACCAAGCGATCCAACCCAATGCTGGACAGTCCAGCAAAGGCGACCAAATTGACACTGGGATAAAACTGCGCCTGCGCGTTATTCACGTCCTGACTGGCTGCCTCAACGCGCCAGCGAGCCGCAGCGATGTCCGCCCGACGTGCCAGCAGGTCGGACGGAATCGTCGATTCAAGTTGAACAGAGCGCACGGCCAATAGGGAGGTATCAAGCAACTTCAACGGCTGATTCGGCTCGCCAACCAACGCGGCCAGTGCCAATTGAGCCAGACTCACCTGCTCCTGCAAGATTTCAATCTGCAAGCGGGCTTCCGGCAAACCGCCTTCGCTTTGGCGCAATTCAAGCCGGGTATCCAGACCGGCAGACACCCGGTCCTTGACCAAGCGCAGCGCCTGTTCACGTTGCGACAACGCTTGGTGTGCCACCCGCAATTGGTCGTTCAACCGTGCCAGTTGAAAGTAGCTGTGTGCCACGCGACTTGCCAACAGCATGCGAGCAGCGCTGGCCTCGGCTTGGGCCACACGAACCTGACCCAACGCACTGCTGAGCGCCGATCGGTTCTTGCCAAAAAAGTCCAGCTCCCAACTTGCCGCCAGTTGCAGCGTTCCGGTGTCACGAACCGAGCCCGCCAAGGGCGCTGGCACCGCGCCATTGGCGGTGTATTGCTGATGCGTCACATCGAGAGAGCCATTCCATTGCGGCCCTGCCGCAGCACCCACGCCTGTCGCCCCCGCCTCTGCACGCGCGACTCGGGCGCGCGCCATATCAAGGCTGGGATTAGCCGCCAGGGCTTGCTCGACCAAGCCGTCCAACTGCGCATCCCCAAAGACACGCCACCAGTGGGGCGTTAAATTTAAAGCCGTGGCCTTGGCGTTCGCCAAACCCAAGGACGTCGCGTCTTGCAGGCCATGGACCTCGGGTCTGTCGCCCATCTGAGCACAGGCGCTCAAACCGAACACGGCGGCAAGCAGCATGGCACCTGACAATCTCAGAAAACGCGCTGGCGCGTTGGATGGGTCAAACTTCATTGCTTTCTCCGCTGCAAAATGGGGCGTCCACAGAAGGCTGTGCGTTGTTCAAAATTCGACGCAACAGGCCTTTAAGTGTTTCAAATTCTTCAACCGAAAAACCCGCCAAGTGCGCGTTTTGAACGCGACTGAGAATGCCGGGAATGCCTTGCGCCGCGACTTGGCCTTCGTCCGTGAGTTCAATGTTGACCACACGCCGGTCTCCTACCGAACGCACACGGCGGCACAACCCCTTGGCCTCAAGCCGGTCCAGTAACCGAGTCATGGCCCCCGCATCCAAGTGGCACGCGCGCGCCAACTCAGCCACGGTCGATGCTTTGCCCATGAACAATTGAAAAAGTGGCAGCCACTGTGCGTTAGTGAGGTCGCGACTGGCCAACTCCCGGTCAATGCCTTGCGAGACGGCCGTCACAACCCGCCGCATCAAATAGCCCACACTGTCCTCGGTGACATAGCCCTCTGGGCGGTAAAACTCGTGCTGCACACTCGTTGCCGGGTCCGCCAGGGGCGTTGGGTCAGGTGATAAGGGTGTCTTGGTCATACGGCGTGAATTATTAATTGCCTAGGCAAATAGTGTCAAGGCTTTGTTTGGCTGGACAACTAATTTTGCGAATTTGACTACACTCAAGCCCATGACCACCCCCACCCCCGTCAAAGCATCCCCCCGCTCGTTGTCAGGCTTGCTGCCCTTTCTGCGCCCCTACCGCGTGCGCATTGGGCTGGCCGTCCTCTTTTTGGTGATGGCAGCGGTGGCGACGCTGGCCTTTCCGATCGCCTTGCGCAGCCTGATCGACGGGGGATTGGTGCAAACCGACAAAGGTGAGCAAGTGATGGCCCTGCGCCATCATTTTGTGGCGCTGTTTGGCGTGGCATTTGCTTTAGGCCTGTTTTCAGCGGGGCGCTTTTACATGGTGAGCTGGTTGGGCGAGCGCGTGACGGCTGATTTGCGCAACGCGGTTTACGGCCATGTGCTGCACCAAAGCCCCGAGTTCTTTGAAACCACGCAAACCGGAGAGGTGTTGTCCCGATTGACGGTGGACACCACACTGGTGCAAACGGTAGTGGGCTCGTCCCTGAGCATGGGCTTGCGCAACACGGTCATGGGCATGGGCGCATTGGGGATGTTGGTCTGGACCAACCCTTATGTGATGTTTCAAGTGCTGGGCGTGTTGGTGCTGATCGTGGTGCCTTCGGTCTGGTTTGGCAGGCGGGTGCGCAAACTGTCTCGCGCCAGCCAAGACCGCATGGCCGACTCCAGCGCGATTGCAGCCGAAGTGCTCAATGCGATTCCGGTGGTGCAAAGCTACACCGCAGAAGAGCGTGAAGGGGCGCGCTTCAACCATTCAACCAATGAGGCGTTCGTTACGGCCGTGCGCCGCACCAAGGCCCGTTCCATTTTGGTGGCGTTCATCATCATCGCCACCTCAGCCGCCCTGCTGTGGGGTCTGTACCAAGGCACCCAAGCGGTGATGGCGGGGCGCATTACCGCGGGCCACTTGGGACAGACAGTGGTCTATGTGATTATTCTGGCCAGCGCCTTTGCCGTGCTGGGCGAGGTGTATGGCGACTTGCTTCGCGCGGCGGGAGCAACAGAACGCTTGATGGAGTTGTTGGGCACCCGCTCTGCCATTACTTCACCCCAAAATCCGGCTCCAGCCCTTACCCCACCTGCGGGAAGCGCTATCAATTTTGAATCAATTGATTTCAACTACCCGTCACGCCCCAAGCAGACCGCGCTGCAGCACTTCTCGCTGCAAGTCAAGCCAGGTCAAACCGTGGCCATCGTGGGGCCCAGTGGCGCAGGCAAAAGTACCGTGTTTCAGTTGCTGCTGCGCTTTTACGATCCGCGCGCCGGTCGCATTGTGTTGGACGGGGTGCCGACGAACGAGATGAGTTTGCATGACCTGCGCCAGCGCATTGGCATCGTGCCGCAAGACGCGGTGATCTTCTCCAGCAGCGCACTGGAAAACATTCGCTATGGCCGCCCCGACGCCAGCGACGAGGAAGTGAAAGCTGCCGCCCACGCCGCTTTTGCCCATGAGTTCATCAGCACCTTGCCCGAGGGGTACGACACGTTTCTGGGCGAACGGGGGGTGCGACTGAGCGGCGGCCAGCGTCAACGCATCGCTATTGCCCGCGCTATGTTGAAAAATCCGCCGCTGCTGCTGCTCGACGAAGCCACCAGCGCACTGGATGCAGAAAGCGAACGCATGGTGCAAGCGGCGCTGGAAACGGCCATGCGTGACCGCACCACGCTCGTCATCGCCCACCGCCTGGCTACCGTTCAAAAGGCCGACCACATTGTGGTCTTGGACCAAGGCCAGCTGGTGGAGCAAGGCACGCATGCCGAGTTGGTGGCCCAAGGGGGCATCTATGCCGGCTTGGCTGCACTGCAATTTGAGGCTTAGCGCTCACCCGCGAGCGAACAATCTTTCAGGCGTCAAAAAGGCAGGGTTCACACCCTGCCTTTTTGATTGGCATCTCACCGGGCGAGGCAGCCGCCCCGCTTCAGTGCCTTACGCCAATTGGCGAAGCTCGCGCAGACCGACAGACACGGGGGCCAAGTCAGCCCCCATGGTGCCAATGTCAACCAGCAAAGCACACAAGCGGTCAATGGTCACTTTGTGGGCTTCACGCCATACTGCTACTTCCTCTTTGCGAGTCAGCAAACCTTGGGTCACTTGTCCGGCGATGGAATACACATCGTCTCGCGCACTGGCACGAGCCTGGGTTTGCCACAAAGTGTCGGTGGGCAAGCGGTTGATCTGCGTGCGCCATTCGCTCAATCCCAAAGCCGCATCCACGTCAAAGTAAGTCCGGGCGGCCTGCTCAAGACTGGTCTGCGCCTGCGTCGCGAGATCGGCCAGATCAAGGGCCGGGAAGATGAATTCCAAAGCCGTTAGGTTGTGTGCCAGCGAAGGCTCTACATCTGCCTTCACCAGCGCCTCAGCCGCTGCTTGCCAGCTCTCATTCGAACTCGCGGGCAGCCATTCGGCCAAATTCGCACGCAACTGCCTCGCCACCGGCTGGTAGCGGCCAATCAGGGTGGGCAAATCAGTGCTGTGACCTCGAACACGCAGCATCCAGCGCGAGGCACGTTGGGCGATGGCGTTGAGCTTGGCCAGTAAGTCGAGTTGAAGTTTGGCATCTACCTTGTAGTCCAACGCATCAATCTGGTCCCATAAAGGTTCAAGATCAAACACCTCGCGCGCCAAAGTGAAGGCACGAATCACGTCGGCGGCCGTCGCACTGGCTTCAGAAGCAACAAAGTTAACAAAGGTCGCCCCCGTGCGGTTCACCACGTTGTTGGTGACGTAGGTGGCGATGATTTCGCGCTTCAAAGGGTGCGCCGCAATGGCATCCGCAAAACGTTCGCTCAAGACTTGAGGGAAATAGGCTTTGAGCGCTTGGCTGAAATATGGGTCGTCCGGCAGATTACTGGCCACCAACTCATCAAACACCGACATCTTGGCGTACGCCAGCACCACAGCACCTTCAGGTGCAGTCAAGCCCACTTTGCGCACCTTGCGACGGGCAATCTCGTCGTCTGTCGGCAAAAACTCAATGGCGCGCTTCAAACGGCCTTGCGCCTCCAGTGACTGAATCAAACGCTGTTGCCCATCCAGAACATACAGTGGGCGGTGGGTGGCAATGTCCAGGGCCTGGCTTTGGTAGTAGTTGTCAGTCAGAACCAGCCGACCGACTTCGTCTGTCATTGAGGCCAGCAGATCATTGCGCTGTTTGAGCGTTAAGTCCCCGGCTTCGACCACACTGCCCAGCAAAATCTTGATGTTGACTTCATGGTCAGAGCAGTCCACACCTGCTGAGTTGTCAATCGCATCGGTGTAAATCAATCCGCCTTTTTGCGCAAACTCAATTCGACCGTTTTGGGTGACACCCAAGTTACCGCCCTCGCCCAAGACTTTGCAGCGCAGTTCATTGCCGTTGACGCGGAAGCCGTCGCTGGCTTTGTCGCCCACTTGCGCATGGGTCTCAAAACTTGCCTTCACATAGGTGCCAATGCCGCCGTTGTACAACAGGTCAACCGGTGCCTGCAAAATCGCACGCAGCAGATCAACAGGGGGCAAAACATCGACGTCGATTCCCAACACCGCCTTGGCCTCAGGACTCAACTTGATGGACTTGGCCGACCGGGGGTACACACCTCCGCCGGTGGAGATCAAGCTCTTGTCGAAGTCATCCCAGCTGGAGCGCGGCAACGCAAACAAGCGCTTGCGCTCAGCGTAGGACCGGGCCACGTCTGGGGTGGGGTCGATAAAAATATGCCGATGGTCAAACGCCACCACCAACTGAATGTACTCGGACAACAGCATGCCGTTGCCAAACACATCGCCCGACATATCGCCAATGCCCGCCACGGTGAACGGGGTGGTTTGCGTATTGACGCCCAGCCCCCGGAAATGTCGCTTCACCGACTCCCATGCGCCGCGGGCGGTGATGCCCATTTTCTTATGGCTGTAACCCACAGAGCCGCCTGATGCAAAGGCATCACCCAACCAAAATCCATAGTCCGCCGACACCGCGTTGGCATAGTCAGAGAAAGACGCGGTTCCTTTGTCAGCAGCAACCACCAAATAAGGATCGTCCTCATCATGGCGCACCACGTGCGTCGGTGGCACCACGGCACCTTTGATCACGTTGTCTGTCAAATCCAACATGCCTGACAGGAACAATTTGTAGCAAGCGACACCCTCCGCCAAATAGGCTTCCCGATCGGTAGCCAAGGGCGCATTTTTCAAGACGAACCCACCCTTTGAGCCCACCGGGACGATGACCGTATTTTTAACCTGCTGCGCTTTGACGAGACCCAGCACCTCGGTACGGAAGTCTTCACGGCGATCCGACCAACGCAAGCCACCCCGCGCCACTTTGCCACCGCGCATGTGAACGCCCTCAATTCGGGGGGAGTACACCCAAATTTCAAACATGGGTTTGGGCTCGGGCATGCCCGGTACCTCGTGTGGGTTGAGTTTGAAGCTCAGGTAGGGCTTGATGACCCCGGACGCGCTCTCCTGCCAAGCATTGGTCCGCAGCGTAGCCATGATGGTGGAAATGAACTGTCGCAAGATGCGGTCTTCATCCAGGCTGGCGACTTGGCCTAACTGGGTTTCAAGCTGCTCGATCAATTGTTGCTGCTGGCGCTCACGGTCGCCTCGCAACGACGGATCAAACCGAGCCACGAACAAGGCGGAAATGGCTTGGGCCATGTCGGCATTGTTGTTCAGCGCGGCCTCAATATAGCTCTGACTGAAGGGCAGCCCGAGCTGTTTGAAGTAGCGGGTGTAGGCGCGCAAAACGGCAATGGCCCGCTCATCCATGGTGGTTGTCAGGACCAATTTATTCAGGTCGTCACTCTCCACCTCGGCCCGCCAGGTTTTGACAAACATGGACTCAAAGCGCGCTTTAACGGTCGCGAGATCCGTTGTGGGTGGCAACTGCAGACCCAAGTCGTGAATCCATCGCGCCTGATCGCCACGCCCAATGCGGTAAGGATGCTCGTACAGCACGCGAGCCCCCATGCGCTCCAGCACCGGCAAGGAATCTGACAGCGCGACTTTGGTGGTGTTGTAAATCTTGAAACGAAGCATACCGGCGTCCGCATCGAGCGATCGGTACAACCTCACCGCAAGGGGAGCCGCGTCAGACAAGTCCGCCAGTAAATCAGCATCTTCCGCCGCCACCGGTGCCGAGAAATCCTCTCGGTACGACGTGGGAAACGCGTTCGCGAACCGGTGCGCCAAGGCCAAGCCAGCTCCCTCACCATGGGATCGCAACATCTCCGTGGTGCAGTCGTCCTCCCAACGCTGAGCCAACTTCGCAATGCGCGTTTCTAGCGCCGTGGCGTTCAAAGTGGTCGGTGCATGGGACTTGGAGATCACCAAGTAATGGATGCGCGCCATCGGGCTGTCAGTCAACATGGGCGTGAACTCAATCGACTCGCCGTCCAAAGCGGTCATCAATTCGTTGCCAATTTTGACCCGCAACTCGGTGTTGTAACGATCACGGGGAACAAAGACCTGCGCAGAAATGAACCGACCAAAGGGGTCACGGCGCAAGAACAAACGGGTACGCTGACGCTCCTGAAGTCGCAGAATGCCGATGGTGTGCTCTGTCAATGTCGCAACATCGATCTGAAACAGTTCGTCTCGGGGATAAGTGTCCAAAATGGACTCTAGCGACTTGGCCGCGTGGCTGTCGGGTACCACACCTGCATTGAGCATGACCTCAGCTGCACGCCGACGCACTTGCGGAATTTCAGTCACATGTGTCGAATAGGCCGTTGACGTGTACAAACCCAGAAAACGCGCTTCACCAACCACTTCGCCGTCGTCGCCAAAGCGCTTCACGGCAATGTAGTCCAACCACGCCGGCCGATGAACCGTGGCGCGTGTCATCGCTTTGGTGACCAGCACCAACTCATCGGACTCAATGAGAGAGAGGGCTTCTACAGGCAAACGACTTTCAGCCGTGCGAATTTCACCTCGAAGAATGCCCAGCCCGGATCCTTCACGCGCGACCAAGCTAGCACCAGCCTCGTCACGCTTCAGGTCGTAATCTCTGGCCCCCAAGAACGTGAAATTCCGATCTTGCAACCACGCTAAAAAGTCTCGTCCTTCCTGTCGGCTTTCCTCCGATAATTTAGAGTGATTCGAAGCTTGGCCAGCGGCCTCCAGTCGCTCCAAAATGGCCGACCAATCCTGCACAGCACCTCTGACATCGCCCAAAACCCGCTCCAAATCAACGGCCAATGCGCGCAAGTCTTCGGCTTGCACAATACGATCACACTCCACCAGAATAAGAGATTCAACGGGATCTTTCTGACCATTGGCGGCCGCCATAGCAAAACGGCTGACCTCAGAGACCGTGCCTTGGGCATCTCGCGCCACGCTCATCATGGGGTGAACAATCCAATGGGCCGTTCGCCCACTGCGATTGATCGCCATCGTGACCGAATCCACCAAAAAAGGCATGTTTTCGTTGACGATTTGAACCACGGTATGTTCGCTCACAAACCCGTCTTCTGCCAAGGTGGGATTGAACACGCGAATACGGGCGGAATGTGCCGGTCTGGTTTTTTCCAACAAGCGCCAATGGGCGCTGGCAATCGCGAACAAAGTGGCTGGATCGCGCGCTGCAATTTCGTCCGGATCGGCATTTTCAAAGTAAGCGGAAACGAAGGCGCTTTGTCGCCCTGCCGCAGGTCCCGCCTGTTTCATCGTGTAAGACAGCAGTTCAGCCAGCGCGGGATGGGTCATGATAGATCCGTGGAATTGAGGTGCTAGAAATTTTAGGCTTCCTTGCCTATTCTGCGCAGTCATCGCCACCAAACTCATGGCGTTATGCAACAGCTGTATCACTTTCGAGAACAGGAGACAAATTTTTTCCTCGCCCCACTGGAATTAACCAGTGAGAAGTCCGATGCTATTGGCAGAAAACACCATGACCTGCAAAAGTGGCGGCGTCTGATGAGGGCCTACACTGTGCCAGCGTTAATGCAAGGGCCGCTTTAACGCCTCGGGAAGAGGCAAAGTATGAACCGCAACCCCTTCGTCAATGAGCGACTCGGTCTCAGCCAAGGTAGCTTGCCCGCGAATTCCTCGCTCAGGAACTTCCCCATAGTGGATTTTGCGTGCCTCTTGCGCGAACTGATGGCCAACATCTTCGGTGTTGGCCATCACATGGCGACTTAGCGCCATCCAGGCCGCCTGTAAGGTGGGAGATGGTTCATCAAGGGCAGGGGCGTCTCGTACAGACGCTGACTTAGCCCCTCGGGATAAAAGATTCAATCGAGGTGCGCTTAGCCGCTTGTTAACCGTTGAATCACCACACATCGGGCAAACTAATACGCCAGACTTCTTTTGGTTAACAAAATCTTCTTCAGAAGCAAACCAGCCCTCAAATAGATGTTCGCGGCCACATTGGAGGTCCAGCACTTTCATGACTCAGGCGAATCAGCGAGCAACCGGTGAGACGGACACCCAATCGAGCGACCAAGCCCCAGAAAGATAATTTTGAAGCCACATGGCCCCTGCCAATGTCTTGGCATCTGTCACCAGACCATCGCGACACCACTGCATCAGTTGCACTGGTGTGGCAGTGAAGACTTCAAGGAATTCACCCTCATCCAATGATTGAGGGCCTGTACTTAATTCACGCGCAAACCAGATTTCAATAAACTCAGTCGAATAAGCAATGACCGGATGCATCACCCCCGCCCTTGCCCACTCGAGAGCAGAGTAACCCGTCTCCTCCAACAGCTCTCTCTGCGCACAGCAAAAGGGAGCCTCTCCAGGATCAAGCTTTCCAGCAGGGAACTCCACCATGACCTGACCCACGGGATAGCGAAATTGGCGCTCCATCACAACCGCAAGCTCACCATCACGTCGTATCAACAACGGAATTACCATGACAGCGCCGGGATGAACCACATACTCTCGAAACGCTACATTCCCATCGGGTAAGGCCACGTGATCGCGAAACGCATGCAAAAAACTGCCCTGAAACAAGGACTCACTGGAAATCTTTGTTTCAGTGAGATCGTGATCACTCATAGCAGAGGGGTGTCATGCACGACGCTTGAAAAGGTAGCGGTAGCAAAACCCAGGAAACGAAAACGTCAGAAACAAGGTGCCGGTAATGGCGTAAAACTCCCAGCCCTGCGGTGCCGCTTGTCCTGCACTCTTCTCTAACGCCAACCCCAAAAACCCAACCAAAAAATAGAGCAGGATCAATTCAATCAGACGAAAACCCAGAGATTTGGGCAAGACTGCTGGCTGAAGCAACCACCGACGTTGGGTTAAAAATGGCAGATTAGCAGCACCAAAAGCAATGAGAACCAGTAGTAGCGCCGCGAATGATTGAGACATTTCAAAGAACGCAATGCGTTTAGGTACTCAACATCTGGACCACTGCCTGAGCGCACAACGCCATCAGTCCGCCGGGCAATATCCCCAAAAGAAGAACCAAGGCTCCGTTAATGGAAAGCACAGCCCGCACATCAAAAGGTGCCGAAATGACAGCGCTGGAAGTAGGCGAATCAAAATACATCACTTTGATAACCCGCAAATAGTAGAACGCGCCCACAAGCGACATAACCACCGCAAATACAGCCAAACCGAGGTGCACAGGGTCGCCGGAAGCAATTAATGCTTGCAGAACCGACAACTTGGCATAAAAACCAACCATCGGTGGAATACCCGCCAATGAAAACATACAGGTGGCCATGACAGCGGCGTACAACGGACTGCGCTGATTAAGGCCCGCAAAATCGGAAATCTCTTCGCTCTCGAATCCCTCCCGCGCAAGCAACATGATGACGCCAAAGGACGCCAAGGTTGTTAAAACGTAAGAAATTACATAAAACATCGAAGAGCTGTAGGCATTGGCCGCTGATGCCATATTTCCATTCACCACGCCTGACATCAGGCCCAGCAAAACGAACCCCATTTGTGAAATGGTGGAAAACGCCAACATGCGTTTCAAATTGGTTTGCGCAATCGCGGCCAGATTACCGATCAACAAAGAGGCAATGGACAACACCATCAACATCTGCTGCCAATCAAAAGCCAACGGCAGCATTCCCTCAACAAGCAAACGAATGAAGATCGCAAATGCGGCCAACTTGGGTGCACCGCCAATGAGCAAGGTGACCGCCGTAGGAGCACCTTGGTAAACGTCAGGAATCCACATGTGAAAGGGAACGACACCCAATTTGAAAGCCAAACCGGCCACCAAAAATACGAGTCCGAGCATCAAAACCTGATGGTTGACTTGTCCTGAGTTAATCGCATCGAACACCTGATTCACATTCAAAGAACCAGTTGCGCCATACATCATGGACAAACCGTAGAGCAAAAACCCGGAGGCCAACGCACCAAGCACAAAGTACTTCATAGCAGCCTCAGTGGCTGTCGCATCGTCGCGACGCAATGCAACCAAGGCGTAGCTGGACAAGGTCAACAATTCAAGCCCAAGGTAAATCACCAGGAAGTTGTTGCCAGAAATCATGACAAACATACCCAGCAGTGAAAAAACACTCAAGGAGAACAACTCACCACCACGCATCATGTCTCGATCCGCAGCATAAGGTCGGCTATAGACCAAGGTGACCATAACCGCCAAAGTAGCGAATACTTTCAGCCAGTTACCCATCTGATCACTGACCACCATGTCACCAAATCCATACACGGTCACGCCAGAGCTGGCATAACTGACCTGCAGTGCGGCTACAGCCGCCAAGGAGACCAGAGTCAACAGGTAAGTGCCCGTGCGTCGCGGGCTTGACACTGAAAGGTCTGCAATCGCAATAATGCAGCCCATTACAAGCAGGATGATCTCTGGGTACACCGAGATCCAACTGAGTTTATCGATCATGTTCTGTCTCTTAATTCAATGGGTTCAACTCAGACTGATCAGTTCAGTTTGGATAACGCGACGTGCTGAAGCAAATGAGCCACGGAAGTGTCCATTACGTCAGTAAAGGGTTTTGGATAGATGCCCATGTAAAGAACAGCAATGGCCAACAATGAAAGCATCAAGAATTCACGCGCATTGATATCAACCAAAGCTTTAACGTTTTCATTGGTCACGGGTCCAAGGTAAACACGCTTGAACATCCATAGGGTATAGGCCGCACCAAAAATAAGGGCACTGGCAGCTGCAAACCCCAACCAAAAGTTAGCTTTAACAGCACCCAAAATAACCATCCATTCACCGACGAAACCAGCGGTTCCAGGAAGTCCACAATTCGCCATAGAAAACAGCAAAGCAAAAGCCGCAAACTTTGGCATCGTATTCACAACGCCCCCGTAACTGGCGATCTCACGCGAGTGAACCCGATCGTACAAAACACCAATCGACAAGAACATCGCTGCCGATACAAAGCCGTGCGCAATCATTTGCACCAAGCCACCAGACACGCCCAAATCATTAAAAATAAAGAATCCAAGGGTGACAAAACCCATATGCGCCACGGAAGAATAAGCAACCAGTTTCTTCATGTCCTTTTGTACCATCGCCACCAAGCCGACGTAAATGACCGCAATCAAGGACAAGGTAATCATGAGCCAAGCCCACTCACGAGCAGCGTCAGGGGCAATCGGCATGGAGAACCGCAGGAAACCGTAAGCGCCTAGCTTCAACATGATCGCCGCTAGTACGGCCGACCCCCCCGTGGGTGCCTCTACGTGCACATCGGGTAGCCAAGTGTGGACTGGCCACATGGGAACCTTGACTGCAAACGCTGCCAAAAAGGCAAAAAACAGGAAGGTTTGCTCTCTCCCGCTCAAAGGCAAGCTATGCCAGACTGCCAATTCAAAACTACCACCTGACTGAATGTAGAGATAAATCAGGGCTACCAGCATCAGCAGCGAACCCAGCAAGGTGTACAAGAAAAATTTGAAAGCCGCATAAATCTTGTTAGGTCCACCCCAAATACCGATGATCAGGTACATCGGAATCAGCGTCGCCTCGAAGAACACATAAAAAAGCATGCCATCAAGCGCGCAAAACACACCAATCATCAATCCGCTGAGGATGAGAAAAGCCCCCATGTACTGATTGACGCGCCGAGTGATGACTTCCCAACCCGCAATCACGACAACCACATTAATAAAAGCGGTCAACACAACAAACCACAGGGAAATACCGTCCACACCAAGATGGTAGTTGACGTTCAAACGCGAAATCCACGGCGTCGTCTCAACAAACTGCATCGCTGAAGTGCCCAACTCAAAACCGGTATAGATCGGCAGAGTGACCAGAAAACTCACGATAGCACCCACAAGTGCAAACCAACGGACCGCTCTGGCGTGTTCATCACGTCCCAAAGCGAGCAGCACGACACCAAAGAAAATCGGTGTCCAAATAGCCAGGCTCAACAATCCCATTTTTATTCTTCTCCTATTTGAGCCAGACGAAGTACGTCATCAGCACAAAGACACCCAAGATCATCACCAACGCGTAGTGGTACAGGTACCCAGACTGAGCTTTGCGCACGATGCCAGACAGTCGACCCACCATTTTCCATGCCCCATTCACTAACAAACCGTCAATGAGGAATTGATCTCCCACTTTCCAGAGCACCACTCCCAAGCCACGAGCACCCCTAGCAAGAATATTTTCATTAATCCAATCTAGGTAATACTTGTTTTCCAACAAGTTGTAGAGGGGGAGCATTCGTGATTTGATCGCTGCTGGTAGAGCCGGGTTCACGATGTACAGGTAGTAAGCCGAAACAACGCCAGACAAAGCAAGCCAAAATGGCAGTGAAGTCAAACCATGCAGCGCCAGTTGTAACGGCCCATGAAATTCTTCAGCAAGCACGGTCATGGCCTTGTGAATATCCGAGTTAACAAATATGGCATCCTTGAAAAATTCGCCAAACAACATCGGTTGGATCGTGAGAAAACCAATAACGACAGAGGGAATGGCCAGCAGGATCAGCGGAACTGTAACCACCCAAGGCGATTCATGCGGTGAGTGATCAGTTGCATGGTGATCATGGTGATCCC
Source organism: Rhodoferax sp. (assembly GCA_017997975.1). Lineage (GTDB taxonomy): Bacteria > Pseudomonadota > Gammaproteobacteria > Burkholderiales > Burkholderiaceae_C > Rhodoferax. The sequence continues at coordinate 14,549 of JAGODZ010000001.1, read as the reverse complement.
CATGGTGTGCATCTGGATTTTGGTCAAACCGCTCCTTGCCATGAAACACCAGAAAATACATTCTGAATGAATAGAATGCGGTCACAAAAACACCGGCTAGAACGGCCAAATAGGCAAAACCGGCACCAGGCAAGTTACTGGCATGAACCGCCATAATGACTTCGTCTTTGGAGTAAAACCCAGAGAACAAAGGCGTACCGATCAAAGCCAAAGAGGCTAACAAGGTGGTGATCCACGTGATGGGCATGTACTTGCGCAACCCCCCCATCCAGCGAATATCTTGGTTGTGATGCACACCCATGATCACCGATCCCGCTGCAAGGAACAACAAAGCCTTAAAAAATGCATGGGTCATCAGGTGAAACACGGCCACCGAGTAAGCCGACGCACCCAATGCCACTGTCATATAGCCGAGCTGCGACAACGTTGAATAAGCGACCACCCGTTTAATGTCGTTTTGAATAATGCCCAGGAAGCCCATGAACAAGGCCGTTATGGCACCAATCACCAACACAAAATTCAAGGCCGTATCACTCAATTCAAACAGTGGCGACATCCGAGCCACCATAAAGATACCTGCGGTAACCATCGTCGCAGCGTGAATCAACGCGGAGATAGGGGTGGGGCCTTCCATAGAATCCGGGAGCCACACGTGCAAGGGGAACTGTGCAGACTTTCCCATGGCACCGATGAACAGGCAGATACAAATCACCGTGATCAGCATCCAGTCAGTCCCAGGGAAGGTGAGCAAGGAGAGTTCATCCGCTTTCGCAAAAGCCTCGGCATAGTTGAGTGTTCCAGCGTAAGCAACAATCAATCCAATCCCTAATATGAAGCCAAAATCGCCCACTCGGTTCACCAAAAAGGCCTTCATATTGGCAAAGATAGCAGTCGGCTTGTTGTACCAGAACCCGATCAACAGATAAGAAACCAAACCTACTGCTTCCCAACCAAAAAATAGTTGAAGCATGTTGTTGCTCATCACCAGCATCAACATAGAAAAAGTGAAGAGGGAGATATACGCAAAGAAGCGGTTGTAACCGTCATCTTCTTTCATGTAGCCAATGGTGTAGATGTGAACCATGAGCGAAACAAAGGTCACCACACACATCATCATCGCGGTGAGCCCATCAACAAGAAACCCGATTTCCATTTTCAGCCCCCCTACTACCATCCAGGTGTAGAGAGTCTCATTGAAACGAGCACCATCGAAGGCGACGCTTTTCAGTGTCATTGCAGATAACGCGAAAGACAGGAAAACACCAAGAATGGTCAGAAAATGGGACGCCCGCCGACCAATCCAGTTTCCTCCGAACTGTGTGCCTAAAACACCCGCCAAAATAGCCCCAACCAAGGGTGCCAAAGGTACGGCCAACAATGTTGACGCAGATAGGGTTTGACTCATTTTTCTTAACCCTTAAGGGTGTTGAGTTCTTCAACACTGATGCTTGACTTATTCCGGAACAAAAGTACCAGAATCGCCAGTCCAATAGCTGCCTCAGCAGCGGCAACGGTCAAGATAAAAAAGACGAAAACTTGACCGTGCATATCACCCATGTAATGGGAAAATGCTACGAAATTTGTATTGACTGCCAATAGCATCAACTCAATCGCCATCAACAGCACAATCAAATTTTGACGATTCAGGAAAATACCAATGACCGACAATGCGAAAAGTATGGCACCCAGTGATAGGTAATGCCCCAGTGTTAATGTCATCATTTTTTCTCACCTTGAACAGCCGCTTCTGATACAGCGTCAGAAGGCATAGGCACCACCTTTGTCGAGGGCATCTGAATAACGCTCAAACGATCCCGAGATTTGACGCGAACTTGATCAGACGGATTCACCGATTTGTTGTCCTTACGCTTTCGCAATGTCAGTGCAATCGCGGCGATCATGGCCACGAGCAATATCGCAGCAGCAATTTGCAAGGGGTAAACATATTCACTGTACAAAAGAATTCCGAGCTGCTTGGTATTGTTCATTGCAACCGGCGGCTGGCCAAGCTCACCTAACACTGCGGGTCCGCTGACGCCACTGAATCCCCCCATCAACACAGCAGCCATCTCAAGCGCAATCAATACACCAACAATTGCCGCCAAGGGAAAGTGCTTCCAGAACCCTTGACGGACATTGTCCATGTTGATATCCATCATCATGACCACAAATAGGAACAGCACCATCACCGCACCAACGTACACCAACACCAGCGTGATTGAAAGGAATTCAGCCTTCAAAAGCATCCATATCATGGCCGCCTGAAAAAACGACAGCACGAGAAACAAAGCCGCATGGACCGGATTTCGGGCGGTAATAACCCGAAATGCGGCAAATAGCAGAATGAGAGAAAAAACGTAAAAAAGACCAGTCGTGACATCCATCAGTGCAAATTCTTTCTTATGCCAAATCAACGGTATTTGGCGTCAGCAGCTTTGCTTGCTGCAATTTCGCCTTCATACCGATCACCAATCGCAAGCAGCATCTCTTTAGTAAAGTAAAGATCTCCGCGCTTCTCACCGTGGTATTCCAAAATATGAGTTTCCACAATTGAATCGACAGGACAACTCTCTTCGCAAAACCCACAGAAAATACATTTTGTAAGATCAATGTCGTAGCGACTGGTGCGGCGTGATCCGTCATCTCGAACTTCTGATTCAATCGTGATGGCCATCGCCGGACAGACCGCTTCGCAGAGCTTGCAGGCAATGCAGCGCTCCTCGCCGTTCTCGTATCGACGCAGAGCATGCAAGCCCCGAAACCGAGGTGACAGAGGTGTCTTCTCTTCAGGAAATTGGATCGTTACCTTGCGTCGGAACAGGTACCGTCCCGTCAGAGCCATCCCTTTGAGAAGCTCTAACAGCAGGAAGCTCGAAAGAAAGTCACGCAGAGAAAATGCGGGCGGAGTAGATACACGTGCGGTAGTAGTCATATTCAACTCTCATTACTTCCAAATATTGAAAGACGTTTGCATCCATCCGCCTACAACTACCAACCAAATCAAAGTGATGGGAATAAATATTTTCCAACCCAAACGCATGATCTGGTCGTACCGGAATCTTGGAAAGGTTGCACGCACCCAAATGAATAAGCTAACCACAGCGCAGGTTTTCATGCCTAACCAAATCCAACCCGGAACCCAATTGAAAATAGCGTGGTCAATCGGGGATAACCAACCACCGAGAAACATGATGGCAGCCAAAACAGAAATCAGCCACATATTGGCGTATTCGGCGAGATAAAACATGGCATAGGACATGCCTGAATACTCCACCATGTGTCCTGCAACAATTTCAGCCTCTCCTTCAACGACGTCGAAAGGATGTCGATTGGTTTCAGCCAAACCAGAAATAATATAGACAACAAATATCGGCAACAAGGGCAGCCAATTCCAAGACAAGAAACCCAGCCCCATTGATGAAAAATGCCCCCTACCCTGCCCCATTACGATGTCCGTCAAATTCATACTTGCCGACACCATGAGCACAATCACCAAGCAAAATCCCATCGCAATTTCATAACTAACCATTTGCGCAGCAGCCCGCAACGCGCCCAAAAAGGAATACTTCGAATTGGATGCCCAACCCGCGATCACAACGCCGTAGACCTCCATGGACGTAATGGCCATCACAAACAGCAAGCCTGCATTGATGTTGGCCAGGGCAATATCGGGTCCAAACGGGATCACCGCCCAAGCCGCCATGGCAGGCATGATGGTCAAAATAGGGCCAATAAAAAACAATCCTTTGCTCGCTGCCGTGGGCGTCAGTACTTCTTTACCCAACAGCTTCAATGCATCTGCAATGGGTTGCAATAAACCCAAAGGACCGACTCGATTGGGTCCGACGCGCACTTGCATCCAACCCAAGAACTTACGCTCCCAAAGCGTTAAATAAGCAACGGCCCCCATGAGGGGAAGAACAACGACCACGATCTTCAAAAGGGTCCAAAGAACCGGCCAAACTACTTCAAGCCACCAAGATGAAGCACTCAAACCCTGCCCAAAAGCAAAAATAGTTTCAATCATGCCGCCACCTCTTCGATGACAACGCCGCCACGGGCATCCGCAGTTAATTGCAGGCTGGCTGCGCGCCTGACAACTCCATCCAACTGGTAAATCGATGCGACTACAGGAGCGATTTGAGCAGGTGTTAAGTCAATTGCAGCATCAGTTGAATTATTCAACATAGACGCTGGCACATGACTTAAACCGGTCAACATTCCACCCTGAATCTGAGTCATCACGTCAACTGATGACTCGACATTAAACCCAGGTAAGTCCAACAGATTGGCCAACACACGAATCACCTTCCAAGCGGGGCGTGTTTCACCCAAAGGTTTAACCACGGCATGAAAGCTTTGAATTCTTCCTTCGGCATTCACGAAAGATCCAGACGTCTCCGTGAAGGGTGAAATGGGCAGCAAAACATCGCTGAACGACATATTTGCCTTAAAGGGGCTCAACGTCACAACCATCTCAGAATTCGAGAGGGCTGTGACCGCAGACGCCCCCGCAGCAGAGTCAAACTCAGGCTCTGTATTCAGAAGCAAAACCGCCTTCAACGACCCTTCCAGCATTTGAGCCGCATTCATCCCGCTCTTACCCGGAGTGGCACCAACCACTTGCGCACCCACTGTATTGGCAGCCTCAGAGAGGTAGCCCACAGTGGCACCCGTCTGTTCGCCCAACCAGTTAGCCAATGCAAGCAGGCTCGAGGCTTTCTCGTGGTGTGCCGCGCTGTTGCCCAGCAAGATGGCTTTGCGATCACCACTCAACAACGACTTCGCGATCGATGTGGCAACCTCACCGGGACTGCCCATTGCTGGCGCTGAAATTCCTTTTTCATCTGCAACAGCTGACGAGATATCTGCTAAGGCTTGGACCCAGGTGCTGCTGTCAGCAAACAAACTATGGGCAACCGGCATTGCCCAATCATCCTGTGAATCATTGACACGGAGGACGCTGCAACCGTGTCGGGCGGCTTGTCGTATTCTTTGCGCGAACAAAGGGTGGTCTTTTCTTAAATTAGATCCAATCACCAAAGCACGTTGCAGTTGCGACAGAGCAGCCACGGTGGTGCCCAAATAGTGAGCTCCAAAAACTGGGGCGAACTCGACATTGCGGTGGCGATAGTCGATATTCTCACTGCCCAGCCCACGCACCAGGCTGGCAGTCAAATACAACTCTTCAGTGGTCGAGTGCGGGCTAACCAACGCCCCAATCGCACCGGAACCGTGTTCGGCTTTCACTTGCTTCAACCCATTGGCAACATATTCCAATGCAGTCTGCCAATCAACCACAGCCCACACCCCACCCTGTTTGATCATAGGGGAGGTCAAACGATCTTCGCTGTTGAGTGCCTCGTAGGAAAAGCGGTCCCGATCTGCAATCCAGCATTCGTTCACCTCCTCGTTCTCAAAAGGAACCACGCGCATGACTTTGTTATTTTTGACTTGAATAATCAAATTGGCACCCGTTGAATCATGAGGACTCACCGATTTGCGCCGGGACAACTCCCAAGTTCGAGCGCTGTAACGGAAGGGCTTGCTCGTTAAAGCCCCCACCGGACAAATATCAATCATGTTGCCCGATAGCTCGGAATCAACCGTTTCGCCTAAAAAAGTCTCAATTTCAGCATGTTCACCTCGGTGGGACATCCCCAACTCCATCACGCCAGCCACTTCTTGACCGAACCGAACACAGCGAGTGCAGTGAATGCAGCGGCTCATTTCTTGCATAGAGACCAACGGGCCGATGTCTTTCACCGCCACAACTCTTTTTTCTTCCTCATAGCGAGACGAAGAAGCACCGTATCCCACTGCCAGATCCTGAAGCTGGCATTCACCGCCTTGATCACAAATGGGGCAATCAAGCGGATGGTTAATCAACAAGAATTCCATCACAGATTGCTGTGCCTTGATCGCCTTCTCACTCTTTGTACGAACGACCATCCCTTGCGTCACCGGCGTGGCGCAGGCAGGCATCGGTTTAGGCATTTTTTCCACATCAACCAGACACATGCGGCAATTGGCCGCAATGCTTAGTTTTTTGTGATAACAAAAATGGGGAATATAGGTGCCTGCTTTTTCGGCCGCATGCATGATCATGCTGCCTTCAACAATGTCAACCTTCTTGCCGTCGAGTTCAATTTCAATCATCTGGGGACTCACTCAAACGTACGCAGGGACCATGCAGGTCTTGTGCTCGACGTGGTATTCAAATTCATGACGGAAGTGCTTGATCATGGCGCGCACAGGCATCGCTGCAGCATCACCCAAAGCGCAAATCGTCCGGCCTTGGATGTTGTCTGCTACAGAATTCAACAAGTCCATATCAGTGGGTCGTCCTTGTCCATTTTCAATGCGATCCACCATGCGCGACAACCAACCTGTACCTTCTCGGCATGGCGTGCACTGACCACACGATTCATGCATATAAAAGTAACTCAGCCGTTGCAAACTCTTCACCATACAGCGGCTGTCATCTAAGACGATCACCGCGCCAGAACCCAGCATCGAACCGGCTTTTGATATGGAATCGTAATCCATGGTGCAGTTCATCATGATGTCTGCAGGGAGAATAGGGGAAGAAGAGCCACCGGGGATGACCGCTTTCAACTGACGCCCATTGCGCACGCCGCCCGCAATTTCCAATAGTTTGGAAAATGGGGTACCCATCGGCACTTCGTAATTACCAGGAAGTTCAACGTCTCCGCTGACCGAGTAAATCTTGGTGCCACCGTTGTTTGGCTTACCACACTCAAGGTAAGCCTGACCGCCGTTGCGAATGATCCATGGCACCGCAGCAAAAGTCTCGGTGTTATTGATTGTTGTTGGTTTTCCATACAAACCAAAACTCGCAGGAAAGGGCGGTTTGAAACGAGGTTGGCCCTTTTTCCCCTCCAAGGATTCCAGCAGCGCAGTTTCCTCACCACAAATATAGGCACCAAAACCATGGGCCGCATGCAGTTGAAAACTGAAACTGCTTCCTAAAATATTGTCGCCCAAGAAACCGGCCGCACGCGCTTCATCCAACGCCTCTTCAAACCGCTCGTAACTTTTAAAGATTTCGCCGTGAATATAGTTGTAACCCACTGACGTTCCCATGGCATAAGCGGCAATGATCATGCCCTCAATGACAATATGAGGGTTGAATTGCAAGATTTCTCTGTCTTTGCAGGTTCCAGGTTCACCTTCGTCAGAATTACAAACGAGGTATTTTTGACCGGGAAACTGCCGAGGCATGAAGCTCCACTTCAGACCGGTCGGGAATCCCGCACCACCCCGACCGCGAAGCGCTGACTCTTTCATAACAGCGATCACTTGATCTTGTGTCAACCCTTCACTGCCATCTTTTCCCAAAATTTTCCGCAGCGCCTGATAACCCCCACGAGATTCATAATCTTTGAGACGCCAGTTAACACCGTTCAAATCGGCATAAATTTGGGGATTGATATGGCGATCATGGAAACAAGTCTGAACGCCTGTTGATTGGAACTGCGCCAGTAGTTTTTCTGCGTTCATTATTGAACCTCCGCTGCACGCAAACCATCGACAAGCTGCTCCAACTTGTCATTGCTCATGAAGCTGCACATGGTTCTGTCATTGACCAACATCACCGGCGAGTCAGCACAAGCCCCTAAACACTCGCACTGCTGTAACGTGAACAATCCATCTGCAGTGGTTTCATTCATGTGAATGCCAAGTTTTTGCTCTAAAAACTTAAGTGCTTTATCGCCATCCCGCAATTGACAAGGCAGGTTGGTACAAACATTGAGTTTGTATTTACCCACCGCCTGCTGGTTGTACATATTGTAAAAGCTGGTGACCTCATGCACTGCCATCGGAGCCATGCCCAGAAAGTCTGCAACGACCTTCTCACTTTCGGCGCTAACGTGGCCTTTTTCTTGCTGAATGATGGCCAAACAGGCCATGACCGCCGATTGTTTCTGATCCACAGGGTATTTGGCGACCTCTTTCGCGAAACGATCCTGCATTGTTTGAGTCAGCGCTGCCGAGGTCATCTGTCAATCTCCCCAAACACAATATCCATTGTCCCAATCACGGCCACAGCGTCAGCAATCATATGACCCTTGGCCATTTCATCTAACGCCGCTAAATGAACAAAACCCGGTGGCCGAATTTTTAAGCGATAGGGCTTGTTTGCCCCGTCACTGATCAAGTAAATCCCAAACTCACCCTTAGGATGCTCAACTGCAGCGTAAGCCTCTCCCTCCGGCACATGAAATCCTTCTGTGAAAAGTTTGAAATGGTGAATCAACTCTTCCATGTTGGACTTCATGGTCTCTCTGCTGGGCGCAGCTACTTTGTGATTGTCTGTAATCACGGGGCCTGGGTTGAGGCGAAGCCATTTAATGCATTGCTGGATGATGTGATTCGATTGCTTCATCTCCTCCATCCGGACCAAATAGCGGTCGTAGCAGTCGCCGGTTTTTCCAATGGGAATGTCGAAATCCATCTGGTCGTAAACATCGTAGGGCTGCTTTTTTCGCAAATCCCATGCCACTCCCGAACCGCGCAGCATCGGTCCCGTGAAGCCCATGTTCAGAGCGCGTTCGGGCGATACAACGCCAATACCCACGGTACGCTGCTTCCATATCCGGTTCTCAGTGAGGAGCGTGTGGTACTCGCCCAAATGAGTGGGGAAACGCTGCGTGAAATTCTCAATAAAATCAAGCAAAGAACCCTGCCGATTGGCATTAAGTTCTGCAATACCCTTGGCATTGCGAACTTTATTGGCCTTGTATTGAGGCATCGAGTCAGGTAAATCTCGGTACACACCGCCCGGCCTGAAATAGGCAGCATGCATACGGGCACCGCTCACGGCCTCGTACATGTCGAATAGGTCTTCCCGCTCCCGAAACGTATAAATCAGAATAGTTGAGCTGCCGCAGTCATTGCCATGCGAACCCAACCACATCAAATGATTCAGTAAGCGTGTAATCTCCGCAAACATCACCCTGATGTATTGCGCGCGGACAGGGACGGCAATTCCGAGCAGTTTTTCAATTGCCAAGCAATAGGCATGCTCGTTGCACATCATGGACACATAGTCCAGTCGATCCATGTAGGGCAAGGATTGAATAAAGGTCTTGCTTTCTGCCAACTTCTCAGTCGCACGGTGCAGCAAACCAATATGCGGGTCAGCGCGTTGGATGACCTCGCCATCAAGCTCCAGTACCAGTCGAAGCACGCCGTGGGCCGCTGGGTGTTGCGGACCAAAGTTGAGTGTGTAATTTTTTATTTCAGCCATGAGCGCGACTGCTTAATGCAGGCCACCGTAGTTATTCTCACGAACAATGCGAGGTGTCACCTCACGCGGTTCAATCGTGACCGGCTGATAGATCACACGTTTGCTTTCAGCGTCATAGCGCATTTCAACGTGACCTGTCGTGGGGAAATCTTTTCTAAACGGGTGACCAATGAAGCCGTAATCTGTCAGTATTCGACGCAAGTCATTGTGACCCTCAAAAACGATACCAAACAGGTCAAAGGCCTCGCGCTCAAACCAGTTAGCAGAATTCCACAACTCATTCACGCTGTGCAAACTTGGGAACGCATCATCAGCCGCAAAAACCTTCAAACGAATACGCTGATTCAAACTCACAGAGAGCAAGTGGATGACCACACAATAGCGTGCGCCCGCGTAAGCGCCGTCTTTGTATTCGGAGTAGTCAACCCCACAGAGGTCAACTAACTGCTCAAACGAACAAGCGGGGTTATCCCGCAATGCTTTAGCCACATAGAGATAATCAGCAGGACTAACGATCGCCGTCAGTTCACCCAAGGCCACCTCAATGGACTTCAGCTTATCACCCAGTAAACCAGAAATTGTCGCCTTTAAGGCATCGACATTTACGGCAAAAACAGTCATCTAGACGTCCTCAGGCACGGGCAATAGTTTGGGTACGGCGAATTTTTTGCTGGAGTTGCATGATGCCGTAAAGAAGTGCCTCCGCAGTGGGAGGGCAGCCTGGGACATAAATATCCACCGGTACAACACGGTCGCAACCCCGAACTACTGAGTAGCTGTAGTGATAATAACCACCCCCGTTAGCACAAGAGCCCATGCTGATCACCCAGCGTGGTTCCGACATTTGGTCATACACCTTGCGCAAAGCCGGTGCCATTTTGTTGCACAGCGTACCTGCCACGATCATCAAATCTGACTGTCGTGGGCTCGCACGAAAAACCTCAGCACCAAAACGGCTGATGTCATAGCGCGCTGCCGCTGCATGCATCATTTCAACCGCGCAACAAGCCAAACCAAAGGTCATGGGCCAAACAGACCCTGTTTTAGCCCAATTCATCACCGAGTCGTAACTCGTCGTGACAAAACCTTCTTTCAATACACCTTCGATCATTGCATTACTCCCAGTCAAGGGCCCCTTTTTTCCACTCGTAGATAAAACCTACAACCAAAATACTCAAGAACACCATCACCGACCAAAAACCAAGTAAACCAACTTCTTTGAGCGACACCGCCCAAGGAAACAAAAAGGCAATTTCTAGGTCAAAAATAATAAAGAGAATCGCTATGAGATAGTAACGAACATCGAATTTCATACGGGCGTCTTCAAACGCCTCAAAACCGCACTCATAAGGGGAATTTTTTGCCGGATCAGGGCGATTCGGGCCAAGAATATAGCCCAACACCTGAGGCACAACCCCAACCGCGATACCAACCAAGATGAACATAAGAACGGGTAAGTACTGATCAAGGTTCATCATGTGGGGCTCTACTCAAGTTCTAAGCCAGTTGCAATTACTTGCAACTGGCTTGTTATTTGGTGCCGTCGGCGAGACTCGAACTCGCAAAGCTTTCGCCACTACCACCTCAAGATAGCGTGTCTACCAATTTCACCACGACGGCTGCTGCTTTCATATGTTCAAATTACACAAACAACTTACGTTATTTTGCAATCAGGACATCCAGTATTTTATCCTGAAAACTCCTTCTTTCTGTCCCTCCAGAAGGCAAATTCAATTTGTTATCAGTTCGCTGGAATTTGCGCAGCACCTGTTGCAGGCACGGCGGGAACGACAGTCACTGGCGCTGCGGGAGCAGTCACCCCTTCGAGAACGCTTCCTGAACTAACTGTTGGGCGGGCCATGCCAAAGTACGCAAGCAAAAGCGTCGACACAAAAAATACGGTCGCTAAAACAGCTGTTGTGCGGGACAAGAAGTTGGCACTTCCAGTCGCACCAAAAAGACTGCCCGATCCACCGCTGCCAAAGGCAGCCCCCATGTCAGCACCTTTGCCGTGCTGAACCAAAATAAGACCCACCATCACCACTGCAGAAATCATCTGCACCGCGAGCAATATGGTTAACAACGCATTCATTCAAAACTCCTAAAACTCGAACAGCCTCAACTCAACGTGAGTGAGCTGCTGCAATGATTGACAAAAAATCAGCGGCCTTCAGAGAGGCACCACCCACCAAGCCACCATCGATATCCCGCTGGCCCAGCAGCTGAGCTGCGTTCGACGCATTCATACTTCCACCATAGAGTATTTGAATACGGTCGGCGTGGCCAGACGCGGCTTTCAACTGTGACCGCAAGACTTGGTGCACCTGCTGTGCCTGCTCAGTGGTTGCAGTTTTACCGGTTCCAATGGCCCAAACGGGCTCATAAGCCACGACGATTTCGCTAATGCAATGGCCATTCAACTGAATCACGGCAGCCAATTGTCGCTTAACAACTTCCTCTGTTTTACCTGCTTCCCGCTCGTCTAACGTTTCCCCAACACACACAATAGGCGTGATACCGCAAGCCAAGGCTTGCTTGGTTTTCTCGGCGACAACAGCATCGGTTTCACCATGGTATTGGCGACGCTCGGAGTGCCCCACAATGCAGTAGCGAACACCAAAGTCTTTCAGCATGGCAGCCGAAATTTCACCCGTGTAAGCGCCAGCAGCATGCTGTGAGATATCTTGCGCACCCACTTCAATGGCCGTGTCTGCCAGCAGCGATTGAAGCTGCGACAGGTAAGCCGACGGTACGCACAAGGCCACCTCACATGACGGTGACTCCATGCCCATCAACATCTCTTTGATGAGCGTCTCGTTGGCGGCCAAGCCCCCATTCATCTTCCAGTTTCCTGCGATGAGCTTCTTTTTCATGAAACACCCCAAGTCAAAACAATTTTTCCAACATGCTGATGGGACTCCATCAAGGCATGGGCTCGGGCCGCGTCTTGGGCCGCAAAGGTGGCATTCACGACCGGTCGAATGCGACCCTGCTCAATCAATGGCCAAACATGCTGCAAACACGCCTGTGCAATCGCGTGCTTGAATGCAACGGAGCGCGTCCGCAGCGTGGAGCCCGTGATCGTCAAACGACGGCGCAACACCAAACCTGCATTGATTTCAGCTTGGACCCCGCCTTGCACGGCAATGATGACCAAACGGCCATCTTCACTCAAAGACTCAACCTCTTTCGCGACATAGCTACCCGCCACCATATCCAAAATGACGTTCACTCCGAGGCCACCGGTGATGCGGCTCACCTCAGTCTGAAAATCATGGGTTTTGTAGTTGATGGCATGGTCTGCGCCAAGTGCGATGCAGGCCGCACATTTTTCGTCGCTGCCCGCAGTCACGATAACCGTCGCACCCAGGGCCTTGGCCAACTGGATCGCCGTCACGCCAATGCCACTGGAGCCCCCTTGAATTAACAAGGTTTCTCCTGCTTTCAGCCCCCCTCGGTCAAAAACATTGCTCCACACCGTGAAAAATGTTTCTGGCAATGAGGCTGCTTCGACATCTGACAACCCTTTGGGAACAGGCAAACACTGTGCAATAGGTGCAACACAGTACTCGGCGTATCCGCCACCCGTGACCAAAGCACACACCCGATCACCGACTTTGAAACCAGCCACTGCCAATTCAGATGCATCGCCCTGTTCAATCACACCAGCCACTTCTAAACCAGGAATATCAGACGCACCGGCGGGGGCCGGGTAATTGCCTTTGCGTTGTAGCAAATCAGGTCGGTTGATTCCGCTAGCGGCAACGCGAATGAGCAGTTCGCCCACACTTGGCACCGGCATCGCGCGCTCAGCTAGGCACAGCACCTCGGGTGCACCAAAAGAAGTAATTTCAATAACCTTCATGATCATTCCAAGCGATAGCCCTTACACAGCCTGCGCAAGACGCTATCAATTTCATAACATGCAGTGGATTATGCGTGGTCGTTTGAATTTTGAGTTGGGCGATCTTGCAGCACCTTCATCGACAATTTGATACGGCCTTTTTCGTCCGTCTCCATCACTTTGACTTTGATGATCTGTCCTTCAGTCAGGTAATCAGACACCTTCTCCACACGCTCGTGCGCGATCTGGCTAATGTGCAGCAAACCGTCTTTGCCAGGCAACAGGTTAACCAAAGCACCAAAGTCCAAAATCTTGGTCACGGGGCCTTCGTAGATTTTGCCAATTTCGACTTCCGCCGTAATTTGCTCAATCCGACGCTTGGCTTCTTCAGCTTTTGCGGGGTCTGCCGACGCGATCGTGATCGTGCCATCTTCGTCAATATTGATTTGCGTGCCCGTTTCTTCGGTCAACGCCCGAATCACAGAACCACCCTTACCGATCACATCACGGATTTTTTCGGGGTTGATCTTCATGGTGAACAGGCGAGGCGCGAAGTTAGACACTTCGGTTTTTGCCTCTGCCATGGCTTCTTGCATTTTGCCCAAGATGTGCATGCGGGCTTCTTTGGCTTGAGCCAAAGCGACTTGCATGATTTCTTTGGTGATGCCCTGGATTTTGATGTCCATCTGCAGCGCGGTGATACCGTTGGTGGTACCGGCCACTTTAAAGTCCATGTCACCCAAGTGATCTTCATCACCCAAGATGTCAGTCAACACGGCAAAGCGGTTGTCTTCTTTGATCAGACCCATGGCAATACCCGCCACGTGGGCTTTCATGGGCACACCCGCATCCATCAAGGACAGGCAGCCACCGCACACCGACGCCATCGACGATGAACCGTTGGACTCTGTGATTTCAGAGACCACCCGCATGGTGTAAGGAAAGTCTTCTTTGGAGGGCAGCACAGCGATCAACGCCCGCTTGGCCAGACGACCGTGGCCAATCTCGCGGCGCTTGGGCGTACCCACGCGACCGGTCTCACCCGTGGCGAACGGAGGCATGTTGTAGTGCAGCATGAAGCGGTCTTCGTAGTCACCCGACAAGGCATCAATGCGTTGTGCATCGCGCTCGGTGCCCAGCGTCGTCACGACCAACGCTTGGGTCTCGCCGCGAGTGAACAAGGCAGAACCGTGCGTGCGTGGCAAAACGCTGTTGCGGATTTCGATGGCGCGAACGGTACGGGTGTCGCGACCGTCAATGCGCGGCTCGCCGGCCAAAATTTGGCTGCGCACGATCTTGGCTTCAATGTCAAACAGCAAGCCTTCCATGGCCACCGCATCAAAGGCGGCGCCTTCTGCTTTGAGCGGTGCCATTACTTCAGCGTAAGCGGTGCGGCAGGCTTGAGTACGGGCTTGCTTGTTGCGAATTGGG
>JAGODZ010000142.1 GCA_017997975.1 Rhodoferax sp. | reverse complement strand
CTGTTGCAGCAAGTGCTGGAGAACCTGCTGGACAACGCCATCAAATACGGCCGCACCGAGGGCGTCATCACCGTTCACCTCGCACTGGGGGCAGATGCCAACGGCCAACGCCCCGGTGTTTGGATCGACGTGGAAGACGATGGCCCCGGTGTCAGCGAGGAAACACTGCCCCACTTGGGCGAGCGCTTTTACCGCGCCGACGAAGCCAATCAACGCGGCAGCGGACTGGGCCTGTCCATTGTGAGTGCCGTGTTGACCCGCTTGGGCAGCCAGGTCGAGTTGATGCAGGGAACCGACCAACAGGGCCTTCGCGTGCGGTTTTGGCTGCCGCTGATTGCGCCGACAGAGCCGCTGGCAGACCGATCACCGAGAAGGACAATCGCTGATGATCTCCGTTAAAAAACTGCTGGCGCTGGGCTGCGTCGCCCTCGGGTTGCTGGCCCACTTACCCGCGCAAGCCGAGCCGCTGAAACCCGTGTGCGTGGTGCCCGCCAAACCGGGCGGTGGCTTCGATCTGACCTGCCGCATTGCCGCTGCAGCGTTTGAGGGCCGACTGAAAACGCCCATGCAGGTCACTTATTTGCCGGGGGGCATCGGTGCGGCCGCCTACAAACAATTTGCCACCATCCGCAGCCGCGAAGGCAATGCGCTGGTGGCGCATTCATCGGGTTCGTTACTGAACATTGCTGTTGGGAAATACGGCAACTTCACTGCCGACGATGTGCGTTTTGTTGCCTCTGCCGGGGCGGACTATGGCGCGGTCGTGGTACGCACCGACTCCCGCTTTGACACTTTGGGCGCACTCATGAGTGCGCTTAAAACCGCACCGGGTGGCGTTTTGATTGGGGCGGGTGGCTCCATCGGTAGCCAAGACTGGGTCAAGGGCGCGCTACTGATGCAAGCCGCTGGCGGCCTGCCCAAAAGCATGCGCTACGTGGCGTTCGACGGTGGGGGCGAGGCCATCAGCAACCTGATCAACGGCAATATTGATGTGTACACCGGCGACATCTCCGAGCTGCGTGCCCACGTGAACGCCGGCAAGATGCGGGTGCTGGCGGTGCTGGCCGACAAGCGGCTGCCAACTCCCTTTCAAAACGTGCCCACCGCCAAAGAGCAAGGCGTGGACGTGAATTGGACCCTGTTTCGCGGCTTCTACATGGGCAAAAACGTGAGCGACGCCGACTACCAGTTTTACGCCGACGCCTTTGCCGCCGCCTACAAAACCCCCGAGTTCGCCCGCATTCGCGAAGAACACGGTTTGTACGAGTTCTCCCTATCCGGCCAAGCGTTTCACAACCACGTCATACGCCAGGTCAAGGTGCTGCGCGAGCTGGTGACTTCAGCGGGCTTGGTGCCATAGTCGGATTGAATTGAAAAACCCGATTCAGTACAGCTGCCTTACAGCGCAGGAGCGCGAGTGCAAAAATGAGAAAACAAAGAACGAGATGATGCGCGAGATGACGCAGGCCTGCATCGGTAACGCCTTGGAGTTTCACTTCTGTCTGAACGCCTTGAACGAAGAGGACGAGAGAAAAAAGCGTTTTTTGCGCGTAAATGAGCTGGATTGAGCCGAGCAGACCGCTGTGCGAGCTTGGTTCAAGGGCTATGCAAAAGAAGTCCTTGTGGTGCGTCAAGTCTTTTAAAACAAGGACGACAGCACGGGAGGATTGCATCTGGTTTGCAGCGGGATGACAGGCCGCTGTGACGTTATGCCCCTCGACCTACAAAAAACAGTGGCAAGTGGAGGTGTTTTACACGTCCTTGACGTCCAATACCAACCTAGCAGCCTGCAATTCACGGGTAAAAATTACGCCATTGGCACGCCGTGAAGTGGCCAACCTTGTATTCAACATAAGATTTATCTTAAATACATCTTTCAAAGGAGTCCCAAGATGACCATCACCCTCACAGAAGCGGCTGCTCAGCAGATCAGCGCACAGCTTGCCAAGCATGGCAGCGGTTTAGGCTTGCGCGTGGGGATCAAACCGGTGGGCTGCTCGGGACTCACCTACACCTACGCCATTGCCGACACCTTGGGGCCCGACGACCACGTGTTTGAGCACTTTGGTGCCAAGCTGGTGGTCAATGCCAAAAGCTTGCTCAGCATCGACGGGGCCCGACTCGACTATGTGAACGAAGGCATGAAAAAGACCTACCAATTTGACAACCCCAACGTCAGCAGCACCTGTGGCTGTGGCGAGAGTTTCAACATGAAAAAGGTCGCCTCATGAGCAGCACCCTGCAAGACTTGGTCAGCCAGCCCTACCGGCATGGCTTTGTGACCGATATCGAAAGCGACGTGGCGGCCAAAGGCCTGAGCGAAGACACGGTGCGCATGATCTCAGCCAAGAAAAACGAACCCGCCTGGTTGCTGGAGTTTCGCCTGAAAGCCCTGCGCCACTGGCTCACCATGACCGACCCGATGTGGGCCAAGTTAGAGCACCCACCGATTGATTTTCAGAACATCAGCTACTACGCCGCGCCCAAAAAGAAGGCCCTGCTGGCCAGCATGGACGAGGTCGATCCTGAGTTGCTGCGAACGTTTGAGAAGCTGGGCGTGCCGCTGCACGAACGCGCCGCTCTGGCTGGCGTGGCGGTGGATGTGATTTTTGACAGCGTGTCGGTGGCCACCACCTACAAGGCCAAGCTGGCCGAGGTGGGCATTATTTTTGGCTCCATGTCAGATGCGGTGCAAAACCACCCGGAGTTGGTACAAAAGTATTTGGGCACTGTGGTCCCGATTGCGGACAATTTTTATGCCGCACTCAACTCGGCGGTGTTCACCGATGGTTCGTTTTGCTACATCCCCAAAGGCGTGAAATGCCCCATGGAGTTGTCCACCTACTTTCGCATCAACACCGAAGAATCGGGCCAGTTTGAGCGCACGCTGATCATTGCCGAAGAGGGTGCCAGCGTGTCCTATTTGGAGGGCTGCACCGCGCCCAAGTTCGACACCAACCAGCTGCACGCTGCCGTGGTGGAACTGGTGGCACTGGACAATGCTGACATCAAGTACTCGACCGTCCAAAACTGGTACGCCGGTGACGAAAACGGCGTGGGCGGCATTTACAACTTTGTCACCAAACGCGGCCTGGCCAAAGGCGTGAATTCGCGCATCTCTTGGACGCAGGTGGAAACCGGCTCGGCCATCACTTGGAAATACCCGTCTTGCATTTTGCAAGGCGACAACTCGGTGGGTGAGTTTTACTCGGTGGCGGTGACCAACCACCAGCAGCAGGCCGACACCGGCACCAAGATGATTCACTTGGGCAAAAACACGCGCAGCACCATTGTGAGCAAGGGCATTTCAGCGGGCCAGTCGAGCAATAGCTACCGAGGGCTGGTCAAGGTCATGCCCACCGCCACCAATGCCCGCAGCTACTCGCAGTGCGATTCCATGCTGATTGGGCAGAAGAGTGGTGCCCATACCTTCCCCTACATTGAAGTGCGCAACGACAGCGCCACGGTGGAGCACGAGGCGTCCACCTCTCGCATTGGCGAAGACCAGCTGTTCTATTTTGCACAGCGCGGCATTGGTGCCGAAGAAGCCATCTCCATGATCATTAACGGGTTTTGCAAAGATGTATTTCAGCAATTGCCCATGGAATTTGCCGTTGAAGCGACCCAGCTTCTTGGCCTCAAACTTGAAGGAAGCATCGGATGATTTTGCCCAACAGCCCCACTCTGCTCGAAGTGCGTGACCTGCACGCCAGCATCAACGGCACCCCCATTCTCAAGGGCCTGAACTTGACCATCAAACGCGGCGAAATACACGCCGTCATGGGCCCCAACGGCTCGGGAAAAAGCACGCTGTCCAAAGTGCTGGCGGGCCACACGGCCTACGAAGTCACCTCGGGAGAGGTGCTTTTTGAAGGTACCAATTTGCTGGACCTGTCACCCGAGCAGCGCGCACGTGCCGGGGTGTTTCTGGCCTTTCAGTACCCCATTGAAATTCCTGGGGTGGGCAACAGCCAATTTTTGCGCTTGGCCTACAACACCGTGCAAGGCGCGCGCGGCAAAGAGGAACTGGACCCACTGGAGTTTGACGACTTGGTGCGCGAAAAAATGAAACTGCTGGAAATGAACCCGGAGTTTCTGGACCGCAGCGTGAACGAAGGCTTCTCTGGCGGTGAGAAAAAGCGCAATGAGATTTTGCAAATGGCGCTTTTGGAGCCCCGTTTGGCGATTCTGGATGAGACCGATTCCGGCTTGGACATTGACGCCCTGCGCATCATCTCGCATGGCATCAACCAACTGGCAAGCGCCGACAACGCGCTGCTGCTGATCACCCACTACCAGCGCCTGCTGAACTACATCGTGCCCGACTTTGTGCACGTGATTGATGGCGGACGCATCACCAAAACCGGTGGCAAAGAGCTCGCGCTGGAGCTGGAAGAACGTGGCTACGACTGGACGCAGCCCGACGCAGCGCCCACGGCGCAGGCAAAGGCCTTGGCATGAGCACTGCACTTTCTTTGGCACCCACTGCGGCTGGCGACGCCCTCAAAGCGTTGCGCTCGGCAGCACGTGAGCGGGTGGGCGCGCTCACCGTGCCCAACACCCACGACGAAGCGTGGCGCTTTACCAGTATTGCAGCCCTTAATCGCACCCCCTTGCATGAGCTTGGTGCACCCACGGCGTTGACACGGGATGACATTGCGCGTTGGAGCGTTCCAGAAGCGGCGCAGCGTCTCGTTTTTATCAACGGCGTGCACGCGCCACACCTGGACCTCAACGCCAGTCCCAACGCCGTTGCCGTCAGCACCCTGGCCCAAGCCCTGACCACCCACCCCGAAGCCGTTCTGGTCCATCTGGGCCAGCTCGCGCAAGACCCCCAGCACCGCTTCACGGCCCAAAACACGGCTCACCTGGTTGACGCCGCTGTGGTGATTGCGCCGCGCAACGCGGTGGCCAGCGCCCCAGTGCACTTGCTGTTTGTGGCGACCCAGCCGCACGTCAGCAGCTACCCCCGCACTTTGGTCATTGCCGAGCAAGGCAGTGCGCTGACCGTGATTGAAGACTACGTGGCGTTGACGGATGAGGCTTATTTGACCAACAGCGTGACGGAGCTGGCCTTGGCTGATAACGCGCAAATGCACCACATTCGCCTACAGCGCGAAAGTGGCAGCGCCTTCCACATCGCCCGTTGTGCTTTAACGCAGGCGCGCGACAGCCAATACCACGGCGTCAGCATTGCGCTGGGAGGCGAAATCTCGCGCCTGGACACCACCGCTTTGCAAAGCGGCGAAGGCACCCACTGCGCACTGGACGGACTGGCCCACATTGCCGCACAGCAAGTGGCCGACACGCACACCTGCATCACCCACGGCCAAGCCCACGGCACCAGCCGCCAGTTGCACAAATGCATCGTCGCCGACAGCGCCCACGCGGTGTTCAATGGCCGTGTGCAAGTGCACCCCGGCGCACAAAAAATCGACTCCGCCCAGTCCAGCCGCACGCTGCTGCTGGGGCCCAAGGCACGAGTTAACACCCTGCCGCAGTTGGAAATCAATGCCGACGACGTGCGATGTACCCACGGTGCCACCGTTGGCCAGCTCGACAACGATGCGCTGTTTTACTTGCAAAGCCGGGGCTTGTCGCCTGAGGCGGCGCGCCGCTTGCTGACCTACGCGTTTGCCGCCGAAGTCATTGGCCGCATTCCCGTGGCCTCGGTGCGCCAGCAACTTGAAACCACTGTTCTGCACCACCGCAGCACCCAACCATGAACACCGCCACTGAACTTGCCCCGTCGCCCGCCAAAGCCCGCCCTGCGCTGGATGTGGCCCGGTTGCGCGCTGACTTTCCCATCCTGTCGCTGCGGGTGAACGACCAACCGCTGGTGTACCTGGACAACGCAGCGTCCAGCCAAATGCCCACTGCCGTGATACAGAGGCTGCAGCATTACCAAACGCACGAGCACGCCAACATTCACCGGGCCGTGCACCTGCTGTCAGAAACCGCGACGGCCGCGTATGAAGCGGCGCGACGCACGGTGCAGCAGTTCATTGGTGCCCGTGAAGCGCGAGAGGTGATTTTCACCAGCGGCACCACCGACAGCATCAACTTGGTGATGCACGGCTGGGGGCGCAAGTTCATTCAGGCGGGAGATGAGATCATCATCACCGTGCTGGAGCACCACTCCAACATCGTGCCTTGGCACATGCTGTGTGCTGAGAAAGGTGCCACGCTCAAAGTGGTGCCCATCAACGACGCCGGCGAGCTGCAGCTGGACGCCTATGCCGCGTTATTCAGCGAGCGCACCCGGCTGGTCTGCCTGGGCCATGTCTCCAACGCCTTGGGCAGCATCAACCCTGTCAAAGAGATGGTGGCCACGGCCCACGCGCATGGCGTGCCGGTGTTGCTGGACGGGGCACAGGCCGTGCCCCATCTGCGCGTGGACGTGCAAGACTTGGACTGCGATTTTTACGCTTTCTCAGGGCACAAGCTGTGTGGGCCCACCGGTATCGGCGTGCTCTATGGCCGTGCGGCGCTGCTCGAAGCCATGCAGCCTTTCAAAGGCGGTGGCGACATGATTCACACCGTCACGCTAGAAAAGTCCACCTACGCGCCGATTCCCAACAAGTTTGAAGCCGGTACACCGCCCATTGCGGCGGCGATTGGGCTGGCCTCTGCCATCGACTACCTGCAGATGGTGGGCATGGACGCGATTGCCGCCCATGAGCACGCCCTGCTGTTAGACGCCACCGAACAACTCAGCGCCTTGCCTGGCGTGCGACTGATTGGCACGGCGCGCCACAAGGCGGCGGTGCTGTCCTTTGCCCTGCAAGGCATCCACCCGCACGATGTGGGCACCCTGCTCAACGCCGAGGGCATTGCAGTGCGCACCGGCCACCACTGCGCCCAGCCTTTGATGCAGCGTTTGGGCGTGCCCGCCACCGCGCGTGCTTCGTTTGCGCTGTACAACACGCATGCGGAAGTGGATGCGCTGGTGGCGGGCATTCGCAGCGTGCAGCAGGTCTTTGCCTGAACGCCCAGCCATCCCATCCACCACGAGACCACCATGAGCGCTGACCCCAAAGCCCTGTACCAAGAAGTCATCTTGGACCACAACAAAAAACCGCGCAACTACGGCACGCTGGAGCACCCCAGCCACCAAGCCGAAGGGCTCAACCCCTTGTGTGGCGACCATATTTTTGTGGCCCTCAACCTCGGCGGTGACGCCATCGAATCCATCGCCTTCCACGGTGAATCATGTGCCATTTGCAAAGCATCGGCCTCCATGATGACCATGGCCGTCAAAGGCAAAACGCCGGTTCAGGCCGAACAGTTGGTGCACGCTTTTGTGGACATGGCCACGGGCCGCACGCCCGCCAACGAGGGCAGCGAGCCCTTGCCCGGCATGGCGCGTCTGGCGGTGTTCTCCGGCATTCGCGACCTGCCAATGCGGGTCAAATGCGCCATTCTTCCTTGGCACACCTTGCAAGCCGCGCTCAACAGCCAGACCCGCACGTCCACCGAAGCTCAAAACGACCCCATGGCCACCCCGATGGGCGACGCCTGAGTCAGCCCTTCACTCCCCGCGAAAAACACCATGCCCAAGATTGCCGACATCGAACGCACCCCCAACCCCAACGCAAGAAAGTTCATCCTGCGCGAACCCCTGTCGTGGGGCATTGCCCATTCATTTGAGAACGCTGCGCAGGCGCAGACTGACCCGTTGGCGCAAGCCCTGTTTGCCATTCCCCATGTCACCAACGTGTTTTATGTGGACCGCTGGATCACCGTGACCCAAGACGGCAACGTGGAGTGGGATGGGCTGTCGCGTGAACTGGCGGTACCCATCCGCGCCGCGCCCGCTGCGGCGGCGCAATCTGCGGCAGCGGTATTTTCAGCGCGGGCCTCTTTTGAACACCTGAGCGAGGAAGACCAGCAGCGGCTGGACGACATCAACTTGGTGCTGGACCAGCAAATTCGTCCGTTTTTGCAAAGCGACGGCGGCGACTTGGACGTGCTGAGCCTGGTGGGCAACCAGTTGGTGGTGCACTACCAAGGGGCGTGTGGCACCTGCCCTAGCTCCATCTCAGGCACGCTGCAAGCGATTCAAAACCAGCTGCGCACGCTGGAGCCCGACTTGGAAGTGATTGCGGCCTGAACACGTCAGGCCGAACTTGGTGTCAGCCGCCGCAGGCACCGCAGCAGTGGTCCACCCCGTGCTTGCCTTTGAGTTTGGTCACGGCAACGCGCCAAACGTCAGGGCCACTTTCCAGGGGCTCCCACGCAAACAGGTTGGGCTTTTCCAGTTCAAACTGGCTGCGCAGCGTGATGGGGTCTTGCGCGTTCACCACTTCCAGGGTCGCACCGACTTCCAACTGGTCAAACGCAGAAAAAACTGCCGTGCGGCGGCTGCGTGCCTCCATATGGCGTGTATCAACTTGCGGTGTGAGGGTGGCCTGTGTCATGGGGAGTGCTCCTTCAAAGCATAGAAAAGATTTATTATAAGATGCACATTACATGAATCTTATAAATGAAGTGTAA
>JAGODZ010000140.1 GCA_017997975.1 Rhodoferax sp. | reverse complement strand
GCAGCGGGCTATTTTTCGCCGCTTTCTTACCCAATATCCAGATATTGGGCTGCGAAATCGTCAAAAACTAGTCGGCGCTGGGGCCGATTTTCGCTTTCGACGACCTAAGCCCGACAGGCTGCTAGAGGCCGATTTGTCATGAATACCTTGACGTACACAAAAGAAAACATGAACGAGCGTCTTTGAAAAACTCCGTGCGTCGTGTGTGCTTTGCTACTTTCGTCGGTCGATTTTGTGGTGGTCGTAGTAGGCCCGCTTGGCTTCAAACATCGCTTGGTCGGCTTCGTGCAAGGCCCTTTCCACCTCAACAGCGGACGCAGCAACGGATCGTCCAATGGCCATGCTAAGTTTTTGTCCGGGGTAAAACTGGTTGTTCAACTCCACCATGCTCTCAATACGCTCTTGCAAGTTGACGGCCACACGCTCATCGCTGCCCGGGAGCAGCACGGTGAATTCATCGCCACCAATGCGCGCCGCACAAAATGTTTTGCCTTGGGCGGCACTGGCCAGCACTTCGCCAGCGCGGCGCAGCATCGAATCACCTGCAGCATGTCCTTGGTTGTCGTTCACGGTCTTGAGGCCATTCAGATCAATGGCCAGAACACTCAAAGGCCACGGCCCCTTGCGCGTGATGCGGTTCAGCTCTTCTGTGTAGAAGGCACGGTTGCGCAGGCGCGTCAAAGAATCGTGCTGGCCTAGGTATTCCAAATAGGCCTCCGCCTTTTTGCGCGCAGTGATGTCGATCAAGGACAGCAGCACCAAATCCCAATGGGTTTCATGGCCCGGCATCACCACAAACTGCATGTGAATGTTGATCAAATCGCCCCCGAGCGAATAGTTCACCACCTCACGCGTTTGCGTCAATTGGCCTTGCCACAGGTCGGCCAGCTGATCGGCAAAAGATACCGCCATCTCGTCCCTGAAAATATGGCCAAGTTGGCTCAACAACTCGCTTTTGTTTTTAGCACCAAACATCTCCAGCGTTTGCTGATTCACGTCGAGCACCTTAATTTGTGCCATACAACGGGCCACAAACTCATGGTGAACGCTGATAAAAACACGAAAATCTTGAATACCACCCAGACGCGCTTCGTCCAGCAGGCGCTTGACGCCACTGAAATCCTCCACCCACAGAGACACCGGTGACAGGGCAAACAAATTGCGCGCGTAGCGCTCGCTGTCCTGCAACAACTGACGCGCCCTGACGTGTTCCGTTTCGTCTTGCACCGACACCATCACCCGCCCCCAATCGTCCTCATGGCCGGGCAACACGCGAACATCAATCCTCACATTCATGCGTCGCCCGTCCAACGCGTAATTCACCGATTCACTGGAAAACTCCAACGTGCCGTCCCACAGATGGCAGAGTTCCGCGACCATGGGCTCGAACATGTCATCGCGAAAAACATCATGCAAGCGCCCGAGCAGCTCCTGCTGACTCTGCGCCGCGAAGATCTTCAAGGTCTTGCGGTTCACCCGCAACACCTGATAGCAGCGCGCGCACTGTTGAGCGCGCTCTGGTGCTTGGTAGAGATGGGCCCGCAAATCCACCACGCCTTCTTCTTGCCAAGTGTTGAACAAGGTCTTGAGCGCGCTGTAGTCTTCTAACCACAGGGAAATGGGCGCGTGTTCAAACAAGTGTTCAAACTCGGGGAGCGTAGGAGGGGTGTGCTGCATGAGGCGTGTCCTGAACCGTGTGGGTATCAATCGGGGGTGTGTTGTAGCCTTGAGCGTGTCTTGAACGGCTGTTTTCGTCAAGTAAAACTACGGGTTGAATGGCAGGGGGAAACCATACCCGTAGTCAGTTATTCATTGGGTGGCCCCAAAGCGATGGCTTTGAAAAACAAGGCACCATCACCTCATTAAGCTGGTCCCAATTGGCAGTAAACCCTTGTTTTATCTGCGTCAGCAGCTATTGAATGTGCAGCACTTGTTGCACGGCAACTCAGCTCACAAACAGGGGCAAATCGGCCCTTTTGAGGGTCCGTAGTACAAAGCTAGATTTGCTGTGGCGAACGCCTTTGATTTTGTACAACCGCTCGCGCAGCAAGCGTTCATAGTCTTTGGTGTCTTTCACGGCCACACGCAGCAGGTAGTCGTATTCGCCAGACACCAGGTAAGCCTCAATCACTTCGGGAATGCTGGCCAGCGTTTCACCAAATTTTTCCAGTGTGTTGTCGGAGTGGCTGTCCAAGGTGACTTGCACCATCACCGTGTCGCCCAGGCCAATGGCTTGGGCGTTGAGGCGAATCGTGTAGCCCTCAATCACGCCCGCCTCCTCCATTTTTTTGATGCGCCCCCAACAGGGCGTGCTGCTCAAGCCCACCGCTTGGCTGATTTCTTGCAAGCTGGCCCGGGCGTCCGCTTGAAGCACTTGAAGAATTTTCCGGTCTGTTTTGTCCATCAAGCCAATATAACCAAAATAGTGCAATGAATAGAAAAATTTTCTGAATTAGCTTACATAGACGTGAAATTCAGAAACTGAATCTGCGACTGCGCTGGGATACTAAAGCCTGTCAGGACGCGGTTACCACTGGGTTCTGAGCCGCAAGTCATCGGGCAGTTATCCACAGCCCGGTGACTTGATAGGAAGAGCCCATGGCGTCTCACAAGGACGCGGGGACGAAAAAAAAAACCGCTCAGAAGAGCGGTTTTTTCGTGCAAAGAACCAGCCTAAGCCGGTTCAGTTGCCGTGCGATCAGAATGCGTGGCGCATGCCCACAGCCAACAAGCTGGTATCGGTGTCCACACCTGCCAACGTCTTGGTCGCGGACTGGTAGCCGGTGTAAATCAAGGTCCGCTTGGACAAACTATAGGCCGCAGCCAAGCTGTAACCCTTGCGAACCGCGTCACCCGCAACCACATTGTCAGAAGAGCGGGCAATGCCACCTGAGACGGTCAATGCGCTGCCCACAGGCACGTCAGCACCCAATTGCCATTCGGTCACTTCAGCGCCAGGCGTCGCAACACCCGCAGCAGCGCCAAACACGCCGTCTGTCGTGCGGCCAAAACCGACCAATGCCTTGGCCACGCCAAAGTCATAAGACGCATTCAGACGGGTGAAAGCAACCGAGGTTGAAGAACCGTTGGCTTTTTCAGTTTGGTAAGCCAAACCCGCGTAGATGGGGCCGCCTTCGTATTTGGCGTGAACGCTGGTGATGGCACCCGCGTCAACGGCGGTCGTCTTGTTCTCACCCAAGCTGTAGCTCAAAGCGCCGCTGAAGCCGCTGAAAGCGGGCGTCGCGTAGTACACGGTGTTGGCGGGGTTGCCTTGGTAGCCGGTGCTGGCCCACACGCCGTTTTGGGGCGACAAAGCCGAGTCAAAAGCGGGGTTGGTCATGCCGCTGATGTCGTCATAGGCTGTGAACACTTTGCCCAGTTTCACTTCACCAAAGCCACCCGAAAACCCAACATAGGCTTGACGAGAGAACATTTGGCCCGCAGCCGCTTGGGTGCCGTCATCCAGATTGAAGCCTTGCTCCAACAAGAAGTTGGCTTTCAGGCCACCGCCCAAATCTTCACTGCCTTTGAAACCGAAACGGCTGCCGCTGACGCCGCCGCTGTCGAGTTTGATTTGGCTAGGGGCGTTGGTTGCCGTCGTGCGGCCAAACCAGACGTCAGCAATGCCATACAGGGAGACGCTGGACTGTGCAAACGAAGCGCCAGAAGCGGCCAAAACGGCCAGAGCGATTAAACTTTTTTTCATAACAATCTCTAAGAAGTGGAGTAACTGTGGAGTGTCTGGACTATTCCAGAAAACTAATGGTAAACCCGAATACCACTGTAATCGCAATTGATATTTGAAAAGACGCCACCCTGCTTCTTTACGTTGGATTTACAACCCCAATCCCATGGCCGTTGCTTTCTAACAACGGGTGACATTCCCCGTTGAGCTCGGTTTGAACCGCCCGCCCCCTGTCTGTGCCATGCCAGCGTCTGGACACACCACCCACCCTGAACCGCTAAACTCTGCGCTCTGGTCATCTGTGGCCACGTCGCTTGAACCTTTCCCCCACCGCCCCATGAAAAACTACGATCTTTACGCCATTGGCAACGCTTTGGTGGACTCCGATTACGAAGTCAGCGAGGCGCAATTGCAGACCATGGGCGTGGCCAAGCGCCACATGACCCTGATGGACGCCGCCCGCCGTGACGCGTTGATGGGCCATGTCCAGCACTTCAGCGCACGCCGCAATGGCGGTGGCTCGGCAGGCAACACGGTGGTGGCGCTGTCGCAACTGGGCGGGCGGGCGTTCTACTCATGCCGGGTGGCCGACGATGAACTCGGTGCCTTTTACCGTGAAAACCTGCTCGACAACGGCGTGTCCAGCAACCTCACCCGGGCCAACTTGGCCCCCGGGCAGACGGGTATCTGCATGGTCATGGTCACCCCGGATGCTGAGCGCAGCATGAGCACTTATTTGGGCGCCACCGCCGAGTTAGATCACACCGCTTTGCATGCCGACGAGTTGGTCCAGTCCAGCGTTTACTACATGGAAGGTTATTTGTCGGCCTCACCCACCGGGCTGGACGCGGCCTTGCAGGGGCGCCAACTCGCCAAAGACGCGGGCGTTTTGCTGGCCAGCACCTTAAGTGATGTGACCATGATCAACTTCTGCCGCCCTGGCTTAGAAACCATGGTGGGCGACGGGCTGGACTATCTTTTTTGTAACGAAGAAGAGGCGCAGGTGTGGTGTGGCAGCCAAGACATTGACGTGGTCATGCGCGAAGTTAGCCAACTCGCGCGCACCGTGTGCCTGACGCGCAGTGCCTTGGGTTGCGTGGTGCTCGAAGGCGGCGAACACACCGCCGTGCCTGCCGCGCCGGTCAAGGCCGTTGATACCAACGGTGCAGGTGACATGTTTGCCGGGGCGTTTTTGTACGCTGTGACCCACGGCCACCGTGCGGTCGATGCGGCTTGGCTGGCGAATCAGTGCGCCGGGCGCGTGGTCAGCCAATACGGCAACCGCTTGAACGCCAACATTTTGGGCGAGATCAAAGCGCGTTTTGAGCAGCGGCCCAAGTAACGCAGGTTGCCATGCCACTCTCAATTTGAGAGTGGCATGCGCAGATGGGACAAGGGCTAGCGCTCGTTTTTCTTTACAACCGGCTTCCAGCGTTTGAGCAGCAGGGCGTTGCTCATCACGCTCACTGAACTCATGGCCATGGCCGCACCCGCCACCACCGGGTTCAAAAAGCCCAGTGCGGCCAGCGGAATACCGGCCACGTTGTAGCCAAACGCCCAAAACAGGTTCTGGCGAATTTTGGCCACGGTGCGGTCTGAAATATCCAGCGCTGCGGCCACCAGCAGCGGGTCACCGCGCATGAGGGTGATGCCTGCGGCGTGCATGGCCACGTCGGTGCCGTTGCCCATGGCCATGCCCACATCGGCAGCGGCCAAGGCGGGCGCGTCGTTCACGCCGTCGCCCACCATCGCCACCGTGTGCCCGCCTTCTTTCAAGGCGATGACTTTGGCGGCCTTGTCGCCGGGCAGCACTTCGGCCATCACTTCGCCTTGGGTTGGGTCGAGCCCGAGGCGGCGTGCCATGGCGTTTGCCGCGCCTTGGTTGTCGCCTGAAATCATCACGGTTTTGATGCCGCGCGCGCGCAGCGTGGCCAGCGCTTCTTTGGCTCCGGGTTTAGGCTCGTCGCCAAAGGCCATCAAGGCGCGCAGCGTCAAGCCCTGGGCGGTGCGCTCGGCCAGTGCCGACACGGTGAAACCCTGTGCTTGCAGGTCTGCGGCTTGGGCGTCTAGGGCGCGGGTGTCCACCTTGAGCTCTTCCATCCAGCGCAGGCTGCCAATCAATACGCTTTGGCCGCCGACGTCGCCCTCGGTGCCTCTGCCGGGCACCGCGCGCACGTTGTCAGCGGTTTGCACGCGCAAGCCTTGTTCGCTGGCGTGGGCCAGAACGGCACGGGCAAGGGGGTGTTCGCTGCCGCTTTGCAGGCTACTGGCCAGACTCAAAGCATCTATTTCGGTGATGTCTTGGGCAGGAATCAGACGCGTTAACTTGGGACGACCCAGCGTCAAGGTGCCGGTTTTGTCAAACGCCACCACGTCCACCTTGTGTGCCAGTTCCAGCGCTTGGGCGTCTTTGATCAGAATGCCGTGCTGGGCGGCGACGCCCGTACCGGCCATGATGGCCGCCGGTGTGGCCAGCCCCAAGGCACACGGGCAGGCAATCACCAACACGGCGACCGCGTTGATCACCGCTTGCTCAAACGGGTGCCCGGTGAGCCACCAGCTCAGCAGGGTAACGAGTGCGATCACCAGCACCACGGGCACAAACACCGCACTCACCTGGTCCACCATGCGCTGAATGGGGGCCTTGGCGGCCTGCGCGTCTTCCACCAGCCGAATGATGCTGGACAGCACGGTCTCAGCGCCCACCGCCCCGACTTTCATCACCACCCGGCCATCGCCATTGATGGAGCCGCCGGTGAGCGCGGCCTCCAGGTCTTTGTCCACCGGCAGGGGCTCGCCGGTCAGCATGGATTCATCGACTTGGGTGCGGCCCTCCAGCAGCGTGCCGTCCACGGGAAAGCGTTCGCCGGGTTTCACCACCAGCTTGTCGCCCACCAGCACCTCGGCCACGGGCACATCCACCTCGCCGTCCTCACCGATCAGGTGGGCAACATCTGGGCGCAGCGCGTGCAAAGCGCGAATGGCCGAGGTCGTTTGGCGCTTGGCGCGGGCCTCCAACCACTTGCCCAGCAGCACCAGCGTGATCACCACGGCCGAGGCTTCAAAGTACAGGTGGGGCAGGGTGCCAGGCTCGGCGGTTAACCACAGCCACATCGACAGCGCCCAACCCGACGAGGTGCCAATGGCCACCAGCAAATCCATATTGCCCGTGAGCGCCTTGGCCGCGTGCCAACCGGCCTTGTAAAAGCGCGCACCCAAAATGAACTGCACCGGCGAGGCCAGCAAAAACTGCCACAACGCGGGCAACATCCAGTGCTTGCCAAACAAATCTGCCACCATCGGCAGCACCAGCGGCAAGGACAAAGCAATGCCCACGCCCACCGGCAAAAAACCTTCCCACGGCGACGTTTGCGCGGAGTCAATCGCCGCATCGGCCGCACGCGGCTCGTAGCCCGCATCACGCACCGCTCGGCGCAAGCGCGCCTCTTGCGGCCCGCCTGCCGCGACCACCACACGGGCAGACTCGGTGGCCAAGTTCACGGTGGCTTCCTGCACACCGGGCAGTTTCTTCAGCGCTTTTTCAACCCGCGCCACGCACGAGGCACAGGTCATGCCGCCAATGCCAATGTCAATCGGTGGGTTGGGAGAGGTCGTTGTTTCAGTGGTCATGGCGCGACTGTAGTCCTTCCCATCATGGGAAGGTCAAGCCCTTGGCCAGTGGGGTATGCGGTGCCGCCATGCCAAGGGCCACGCAAAGGGCAAAGCCCTGCAGGCCGTACCAATAAAAAAACCCCTTCACACTCACCCGAACAGCCGCTGTGCCCGTGGGTGTGTGAAGGGGTGGGTTCCTAAAAAGTAGCCGCTGGTGCTGGCACAAACCAGCTCAAGGCCACCGGTCGAACTTACTTGGGCAGCAGCACCTTGTCGATCACGTGAATCACACCGTTGGACTGGACCACGTCGGCAATGGTCACGGTGGCGGCACCGCCTTTTTCGTCCATGATCATGGCTTTGGAGCCGCTCATTTTGGCGGTCAGCGTGCCGCCGCTCACGGTTTTGAAGGTGGCCATGCCTTTGCCGTCCATGATCATCTTGCCCAGTGAGGCCGCGTCCACCTTGCCAGCCACCACGTGGTAGGTGAGGATGTTGGTCAGCATGCCTTTGTTCTCAGGCTTGAGGAGCGTGTCCACCGTGCCCGCTGGCAGGGCGGCAAAGGCAGCGTTGGTGGGGGCAAACACGGTGAACGGGCCGGGGCCTTTCAGCGTCTCGACCAAACCAGCGGCTTTCACGGCGGCCACCAAGGTGGTGTGGTCTTTGGAGTTGACAGCGTTGTCAATGATGTCTTTGGTGGGCAGCATGGCCGCACCACCGACCATGACGTCGGCCATGGCGGCCACGGACACCGCCGACATGATGACGGCCAAGCCGAGGGAAGCGATTTTGCGTTTTGCGAAAGTGGTTGATGTCATTTGAAACTCCTGTTGGGTTAATAACGCGCCAATCAATGCGGCGGTTAGTTTGAATACGGAGCGAGGCCGCCACTGGATTCAAACCCTTCAAAATAAAACGAAATCATTCGGTAACAAGGTGTTCACGCTTGACGGGTCGCCGTCCCCCTGCCGCTCTCTAGCAATGGCGTCAAGCGCCGGTTAGTCAAAAAAATAAAGGCCATTGAATGGCGTTAGGTCATTAGTCGCAATTGAGTTGCATTAAAATATATTGCAATCTGGTTGCATTAACTAGGCTTCTCTGAATGGAGTTTATGAACTTGACCCCCCTCGCCCCTGTGTCTGACCGCCTGAGCGGCCCGCTTGCTGTGCCCGCTGCGCCTTTGTTAAAAAATCATTTGCCATC
>JAGODZ010000141.1 GCA_017997975.1 Rhodoferax sp. | reverse complement strand
GTGTGGCCTTGAAGCTGGTGGCTTTGCTCCACTTGTTCGGCCGCGCGAACCAAGAGCTTCTTCAGCACGGGAATGCGAGACTCAGGCGCATTCGCGGTTCGCGCCAGGTCGTAGAACTGGCTGCGGTGGTCAAAGGCCATGACGCACATGTCGCTCCAATCAAGGCGCGCTGTGCTGACCCGGTGCAGGTGCGCCAGTTGTTGGTCGGCGTCCACCTTGGGGTTGCGCGTGCCGCTGAACCAGTGTGTCAATTCAGCAGGCGTGGGCATGGCGGCGGAACAGGCATGGCGAGAGACCACGATGGCGCCACAGGCGTTGGCCACTTTTGTGGATTCTGCCCAGTCTTTGCCCTGCAGCAAGCTGGCCAGCAGGCCGGACAGAAAAGCGTCGCCCGCGCCCAGCACATTCATCACCTCAATGCGCTCGCCCCGGTAGGTGGGTGCGTCGTCAATCGCGGCAGGAATGTCGCCTTCAATCACGCTGCAACCCAAAGCACCGCGCTTCACCACCAGCGTGGCCGCACTCAAGGCGCGCACGGCCCGCAAGCTGGCCATCAAATCGTCGGCGACACCGCCGGCAATAAAGAACTCTTCCTCAGTACCCACCAGCACATCAAATTCAGGCAGCAGCGCCTGCAACTGCGCGGTGACATGGGCATCAGCCACATAGCGATTCTCCCCCGCACCACGCGGGGTCAGGCCCCACAGCACGGGGCGATAGTCGATGTCGAGCACGCGCACGGCCCCATGCGTTTTGGCTTGCGCCAGCGCGGCTTGCGCAGCGCGCCGGGTCACCGGGGTGGACAGGTGCGTGCCCGTGATGGCCAAGGCACGGCAGCGGGCCATGAACGCCGGGTCAATTTGGTCGGCGTCAATCGCCATGTCAGCGCAGTTTTCGCGCACAAACAGCAGCGGAAAAGTGTCCCGGTCTTTGAGACCCAGCAGCACCAGCGCCGTTAAGCGCTCCGGGTCAATCTGCACCTGACTGACATCGCAGCCCTCGGCGGCCAGCGTCTCGGTCAAAAAACGACCCATCTGCTCATTGCCGACGCGGGAAATCATGGCGCTGCGCAAGCCCAGACGGGCCACGCCAAAGGCCAAATTGGCAGAACTACCGCCCAAGTACTTGGCCATGCTGCGGGCGTCTTCGAGCCGACTGCCCCATTGCTGGGCGTACAGGTCAACCGCCAGACGCCCCAGGCAGGCGAGGTCAATGTCGCGGTTCAACGGGAATTTAAATGGGGTCATAGGCACCTTAAATCGTTACACCATCAAGCTCAGCCATCAAGCTCAGCCATCAAGGTTTGCATTTCTGCACCACCCGCCATCATGTCCAGCACGGCTTCTTTGCTCACCTCGCTCTTGAGGTAGGTTCCCAAAGATTTGCCCCGGTTCAACAAGGTGAAGCTGTCGGCAATCGGGTACGCGTGGTTGACGTTGTGGGTGATGAAGATCACGGCAATGCCGCGTTGGCGCGCCTTGGAAATCAGTTTCAAAACATTAACCGATTGTTTCACCCCGAGCGCCGCTGTGGGCTCATCCAGAATCAGCACTTTGGCACCGAAATGTATCGCTCTGGCAATGGCCAGGCACTGGCGCTCGCCGCCTGACATGGTGCCAATCATTTGGTCGGCATCGCGAATGCGAATGCCCATCTCTTCCAGCTTGGCCTGCGACGTGCGGGCGGCCAGTGCATGGTCCATCACGGGAATCACGCCCCACATTTTGCGAATCGGCTCGCGGCCCATGAAGAAATTACGGGCCACGCTCATGAGTGGCACCAAGGCCAGGTCTTGGTAAACGGTGGCAATGCCCCGGTCCAAGGCCTCTCGGGGCGAGTTGAATTTCATTTCCTGCCCTTCGAGCAGGTAACTGCCTTTATCGGGCGTGTGAACGCCGGCCAAGGTCTTGATCAAAGTCGATTTACCCGCGCCGTTGTCGCCCAACAGGCAATGCACCTCGCCGTGGCGCAAGCGCAGGGTGACGCCGTTCAAGGCAATCACCGAGCCAAAGAACTTGCTGATGTTTTCCAGCTGAAGAATGTACTCACTCATACCGTGTCTCCTTGTGAGTCTCAGCGCTTACCCAAGGTAAAGCGTTTGCGGATGAAGTTATTGAAAATCACCGCAATCAGCAGCATCAGCCCCAGGAAGACGCGGTACCAATTGTTGTCAATGCTGGTGTAACCAATGCCAATTTGAACCATGCCAAAGATCAAAGCGCCAAACGCCGCCCCAATGACCGAGCCATAACCACCGGTGAGCAGGCAGCCGCCAATCACAGCGGCAATGATGGCTTCAAATTCTTTTTGCAGCCCCCGATCCGCCGCCGCTGAGCCTGCATCTGCCACTTGCAACATGGCAAACACGGTGGAACAGAAGGCCATGAACATGAACAAGCCCATCTTGACCTTCGCGACAGGAATGCCCACATTTTTGGCTGCATTGGCGTCTCCGCCAATGGCCTGAATCCAATTGCCCACCTGGGTGCGCGCCAACACAAAGGCACCCACTGCGGTCATGCCCACCCACCACAGCACCGCCTTGGGTAGTCCAATGGCCAATGCCCGCCCGTCATCACGGGCAGCCAACCAGCCCGCCTGCGCCAACGTATCAAACAGGCCCGTGAAGGTGTAGCCGTAAAACAAAAACGAAATCACCGGGTCGTGGGTCATCAACTCGCGCAACACCAAATCGCCGTTGCTGCTCAGAATAGTTTTGCCAGTAAAGATGACGGAGACTGCCAGCGCCAACCCCCGCAAGATAAAGAAAAATGCCAAGGTCACGATGAACGACGGCAAGCCCGTGCGCACCACAATCCACCCGTTCAGCAAGCCCAAAGACAGGGCCACCGCAAAGGTAAAAAGAGCAGACAACCACAGCGGCCAGCCCCAGTAAAGCGCAGGAATCGCCATCAACATGCCGGCGAAACCAATCATCGACCCCACCGACAGGTCGAACTCGCCGGCAATCATCAGCAATGCCGCACCCACGGCCAAAATACCCAAGTAAGCGGCCACCGTGCTCCAGTTCACCACGCCCTCGGCGCTGAACATGCCGGAACCGCCTGCGCTCATGACAAAGATGGCAATGACCAGCACCGTCCCCGCCAAAGCACCAAACTCAGGGCGGGACATCAACTTTCGCAAGGCACTGACCGTGCGAATACGGTCATCGTCCTGCGTTGGCGACTCGGCTAAGGGGACAGTTGGTTTCATGGCGGCAAGGGTCTCCAAAATAAAGGGAATGAATGAACCGGGATGGGCAGTCCCCGTGGGGCACTGCCCGTGGTGCATTCAATTAACGGTATTGGCCCGCGTACTTTTCAACCTTGGCGATGTTGTCTTTGGTCACAAAGCCAGGGCCCGAACCAATATGGCGGGGACCGTAGGCGGGTGCCAGGCCGTACTCGGTGAAGCGCGCCATGGATTTGGGGTTGGCCTGCACAGCGGCTGACACTTTGGCCAGATCGGTGCTGCCCATGGTCTTCATGGTGGCCAACACGGCCACTGGGATGTAACCCTGCAAGTAGGGTTGCTGGTCAATGGCGAACTTGATGGCTCCGTCTTTGATGCCCTTGGAAATTTCATCGGACAGGTCAAACGTGGCCATCCAAATCTTGCCCTTCAGGTCGGCCTTGGCCAGCGCACGCAGTGTGGGGTGGGCGGATGTGGGCCCCAGTGTCAGCACGGCTTCGGTGCGGGGGTTTTGACGCAGGTAAGCGCCGACTTTGGCTTCGATGGCGGTGGGGTCTTCACCCACATCCAGCGTGCTTTTCTTGAAGTCCACACCGATGGCTTCGGCGAAACCTCGGCAACGCTCGAACGACGCGGGGTTGGTGGCGTAATGGTTCACGCACAAAAAGCTCTTGACGCCGTCGGCTTTGGCACGCAGACCCGCGCCCTTGCCGGCTTCGTACTCAGGCTGACCCACGTGCATGACGGCCCCCAGTTTTTCGCTTTGTTCAGGGGTGCCAGAGTTGATGGTGATGACCGGGATTTTCTTGTCCGTCACACGCTTCAGGGCGCCTTGCAACACGTTGTAGTCGGCAATGGTGGTGATGACGCCGTCATACCCTTGTGCCGCCGCCTGCTCAATCAAACGCGCCATGTCAGCCAAATCGCCATTCGGTGGATTGCGGTAGTCCACACGCACGCCATAGTCTTCGCCCGCTTGTTTGACGGAATTCTTGATGGTGTTCCACCACGAATCGGAGTCAGGGGCGTGGCTGATCAAGACATACTTGGTTTCGGCCGCTGCAAAGGCGCTGCTCGCGACCAGGGCGCTGACCAACAAGGTTTTGAGAAAGGTTTGACGGGAATACTTGACTGTTTTCATGCTGTCTCCTCGAATGATTAAAAACCCAGATTGCCAA
This sequence comes from Rhodoferax sp., assembly GCA_017997975.1. Lineage (GTDB taxonomy): Bacteria > Pseudomonadota > Gammaproteobacteria > Burkholderiales > Burkholderiaceae_C > Rhodoferax. The sequence goes on along the minus strand of JAGODZ010000141.1, from coordinate 4,127 downwards.
ACGTCTCAGGACGGGTCCGGCAAAGACGCGGAAGCACCGCGACTGAAAAAATTCTAACTAAATTTCTAAAAAATAGAAATTCATTTCCAATCAGGATAAACCCTAGCCCATCTTTTCTTTTTTCTATTTTGTTAGATAATTGTTTTCAACATCGGCTTTACGCCTCACCGGATTGATCTATGACCCCTGAGCCCCTTCCACCCGCCACCGAAGAGGCGCTGATCCAAGCCATCGCCCGTGATTTCGAGTCGCTTAGCCGACAACTCAAGGCCATTGCACGGCATGTGGAGCAGCACCGATCCCAACTGGGCATTCAGTCCATTCAGGAGGTGGCCAGTCAGTGCGAGGTGCAACCCTCGGCCGTGGTTCGGTTCGCCAAGCACTTTGGCTTCACCGGGTTTACTGCTTTGCAAAAGCTGTTTCGCGACGGGCTGGCGCAGCAAATTTCACCGAGTCGCAACTACCAGTCCCGCATTCGCCAGGCCATTGAATCGGGTGCGCGTGACTTGAGCAGTGCAGAAATCGCGCATGCCTTGATTGGTGGCGGCATCGCTGGCATGGAAGAGTTACAACGCTCGCTGCAAGAACCTGCGTTTGAAGATTCCGTCAACCTCTTGGCCGAGGCCGACAGCATCTGGCTCATGGCCACCCGCCGCTCGTTTGCGGTGTCCACGTATTTGGCCTATGCGCTGCAGCACACGGACAAACGCATTCACCACATCACCTCGGCGGGCAGCATGCAAGATGGCCAGCTGCGGGGTATGCGGCCCCAGGACGTGCTGATTGCCGTGTCGTTTGCGCCCTACGCGGAAGAAACCGAGAGCATCGTGCGCCACGCCCACGAGCGCGGTGCCTGCATCATTGCCATCACCGACAGCCGACTCAGCCCCCTGGCGCGCTTTGCCACCTGCTCGCTGCTCGTCCAGGAAACCAGCGTTTTCGGTTTTCGCGCCCTGACCAATTCCATGGCGGTGGCCCAAAGCCTGTTCATGGCCTTGGCGTACCGACTGGAACTCGATTACCAACCCACCCGCGCCAGCGCGGTTTGACTCTTCAGAAAGACATGTGATGAAAAAAGTAGCCCTTTTTGGTGCCGGTCGCATCGGCCGTATTCATGCCGCCAACTTGAGTGCCATGCCCGGCGTCGAATTGGTCGCCGTCAGTGACCCCGTGGCCGCGTCGAGCGCGGAATTGGCGCATACCTTCGGTGCCCGCGTGGACTCCATCGAGAACATTTTTGCCGACGCCCGCATTGACGCCGTGGTCATTGGCAGCCCCACCACCACCCACAGCGATCTGATCACCCGCGCCGCTGCTGCGGGCAAACACATCTTTTGTGAAAAGCCGGTGGACCTGTCGGCCGTGCGGGCACAAGCTTGCGCGGATGCGGTCGCCCAAGCGGGCGTGGCCTGCATGATCGGCTTTCAGCGCCGTTTTGACCCCACCTTCAACGAAGCCAAGGCCCGGCTGGAGCGAGGCGAGATCGGCACGCCCGAGATGCTGATCATCACCAGCCGCGACCCCGGAGCGCCCCCTGTGGACTACATCAAGCAGTCCGGCGGCATCTTTCGCGACATGCTGATCCACGACTTTGATGTGTTTCGCTGGATTCTGTGCAGCGACGGCGACGAGGCCGCCTGGCTCAGCGCCACCGGCAGCTGCCTGACCGATCCCGCCATTGGCGAAGCCGGCGACATGGACTGCACGGCTGTCACCATCCGCACCCAAAAAGGGCGCTTGTGCCAAATCAACACCACCCGCCGCGCCGCCTATGGCTATGACCAGCGCTTTGAGGTCATCGGCTCCACCGGCATGCTGCAGTGCGGCAACCATCGCCCCAGCGAAGTCACCCAAGCCAATGCCAAAGGCACCTGTGTTGACAACCCCGAGGCTTTTTTCCTGCAACGCTATGCGGCGGCCTACCGGCTGGAGATCGAGCACTTCTTCACGCAACTCCAAACCGGCGGCACCTTTCTGACCACGATTGCCGATGGCGTTCAAGCCCAAAAACTGGCAGACGCCGCCGCCCACAGCGCCGCCTCAGGACAGGCCGTTTCGTTTTAAGGAAGACACTCATGACCACCACCCCTCCCGCATTGAAAATCGGCATTGCAGGCCTCGGCCGGCTCGGCCAGCGCCATGCTGAAGCACTTGCCTTTCGCACCCGACACTGTGAACTGGTGGCCGCTTGCAGTCCCGTGGCCAGTGAACGCGCTTATGCCGGCGAGCAGCTCGGCGTGGCCCGTTTGTACGATGACTTTGATGCCTTGATCGCAGACCCCGACGTGGATGCCGTGGTGCTGGTCACGCCCACGTCCCTGCACGCCGACCAAACGATTGCCGCGCTGCAGGCCGGCAAGCACGTTTTTGTTGAAAAACCACTGGCGCTGAATGTTGAGGATTGCGAGCGCGTGCTGGCCGTGGCCGCGCGCCACCCCGACCAAGTGGCCATGGTGGGCTTTGTGCGGCGCTTTGACCCGAGCTACCTGAGCGCCCAGGCCAGCATTGCCGCCGGTGACATCGGGCGACCGTTTCTGGTGCGCTCCCAAACCTGTGACCAAAACGACCCCGACGGTTTTTTTGTGCGCTTTGCACCCACCTCGGGCGGCATCTTCATGGACTGCAGCGTGCACGACATTGATCTGGCCCGCTGGATGCTGGGCCGACCCAAAGCATTGCGCGCTTTTGCCACCGGCACCGTGGCCTTGCACCCCGATTTGAAGCAGTTCGGCGATGTGGACAACGGCCTCGCCATCGTCGAGTTTGAAGGCGGTGCCCGTGCGGTGCTGTACGCCTCTCGCACCATGGCCCATGGGCACGAAACCAGCACGGAAGTGATTGGCACCGACGGCAAACTGACGGTGGGTGAGCACGCGGCGCGTGATCGCGTGGTGCGCAGCGACGCGCACGGCGTTCGCCATGCGGTGGTGAAGGACTTTTACGAACGGTTTGAGTCCGCTTTTGCCGCTGAAATGGCCGCCTTTGTCAGCGCCTGCCGGGGGGAGCAGCCCTTGACCTTGACCCTGGATGATGCGCTGGAGGCGACGCGCATTGGTCTGGCGATCACCCGTTCACTGCACAGCGGTTTGCCCGAGTCGATTTAAAGGCACACAGATCAGGGGCGGTTGACGCATGGTCATGCTCTGAAATGCTATTTTTGTGATAGCTACAACCCTATACCCCACTTGAACTATAGGCCAAAAAGACACTTAAACTACAACCCCTCTGGTCCCTCAAGGCAGGTTGGGTTAACGCAGCATCACCCGACGGCCCCGGCCGGCCAGTCATCAAAGCGGTCGGGTGACGCCTTTGGCTCACCCGACTACAAAAAAGCCCGATCTGAGTCCTCACTCAAACGGCCACGGCAAACGACGCCACTGTTTTTTCCCCGTCAGTGCGTCTCCCACGACCCAAAGCACGCCTGGGAGAAAGGCCGCGCGCACTGTGTCCTAATAACGAATTAAAAAAGCTTTGCCCGTGGCGTCGCGGCCTTTTGAGCCCCGCTGGGTCTCACCTCTCACCAACTGATCGCTGACAACTTATGGACGTTCAATCTTTGCTATTGATTTTGGGAGCCTTGGCGGTCATCGGGGGGTGCGTGTTCATGCTGATGGAGCACAGGTCACGCACCTTGCGCACCCGGGTGATCGATATACCGGGCACGCTGCGATTTGAAGCACACACGTTTTCGGTGGAAGTCAAAGTCCCCACCAAGCAAATCCAAGTTCATGCGAACAAGGGGCGTCTGACACGCACCCCTTTGCAAAGCGGACCGGAGGAGGTGCAGGAAGGGCCCCTCGACGCCACCTTGCCCGCCCCTGGGCTCACCATGGTGGTGGCGCCTGCTGACAACGCCCTCCGCAACGGGCAAAACAAGCGCCCGACCGTGGGCTTGTCTTCGATCACGATTCGGGCCTCTGAGGCGATGATCAACGCGACCCAGAAGCTGCCAGGCGGGTTCGAGTTTGTCGTGGACATCGCGCCCGTTCCAGCGTCTGTTGCCCAAAGTTTTGAAGCCTTCTCAAACCGAGTGCACATCTGGGCGGACAAGTTGGAGCGCCGCCTGAAATTTGACCTGGCAGAACGAACACAGCGAGAGGAAGACGCCGAGCGGCTGGAACAAGAGG
>JAGODZ010000139.1 GCA_017997975.1 Rhodoferax sp. | reverse complement strand
ATGGCCAACAACGCGCTGGAGGCCTGCTCGCCCGTGGCGGCCAACATGTCCAGTTCACGACCATAAGAGTCGGTCAATTTGGAGGGCGCTAATTCTTTCGCAAGCCCCAACAATCGATTGGTTTCGCCACTCATGGCGGAAGGGACCACCACCATTTGGTGGCCTGCGCGGGCCCATTTCGCGACCCGTTTGGCAACATTGCGAATGCGTTCCGTGGAACCCATGGATGTGCCGCCGTATTTGTGAACAATCAGTGCCATTGGTAGATGTAAATTACGATTTTTTTTCAGAGCAAAACCGCTGGATTGTACCAATGCAAAACGGAGCCTTTTCGCTCCACCCTCCCTGCGCCCACCTTGATTCGGATTTGATGGCCTCGGGTCAGACAACACGCCACTTGGTGTTGCAACTCTTCCAACTGCGCAGAACTGGGTACAGAGTCAAAACTCACCGTCAACCAGTGCCGCAGCACGTTGGCTTGTCGGTGGTGGCTTAAGCCCTGTAGTTTTTTAATCACGGGTGGCGAGCCCACTGCAGCCAAGTCTTGCTCAGCCACCTCCTCCAAAATAGCCTGCGCTTGTGCAATGTGCGCCGCGCTGCGTGTGAAGGTGTCCCGAAAATGGGGGAAGGTTGCTTGCAGGGCGGGAAGCACACGCGCCCGAATTCGATTGCGCGTGAAATTTTCATCGGTGTTGGTGGGGTCTTCGACAAACCCCACGCCGCGTGCGTGCAGCCACAACCGAATCTCAGCCGCACTCACGCTCAGCAAGGGCCGATGAAAGGTCAACCCACGGCGCACCCAACGCGGCGCCATGCCGCTCAGGCCAGGCAAGCCGCTGCCACGACTCATGGCCAGTAAAACGGTTTCTACCTGATCGTCGGCATGCTGGGCAATTGCTATGTTATTTATAGCTACTCCCGCAATCCCATCAAGGGCTAGCGTCTCAAATGCCATATAACGCGCACGGCGAGCGGCATCTTCAGGGCTTTGCCCCCCAGCGGCGCGGGCATGCACATGTTTGACGATGAGAGGAATTCCCCATTGAGTACAAAACGTTTGGCAGGTGGACTCAAATTCATCCGCGGCCGCTTGCAAGCCATGGTGAATGTGAATAGCGTGCACCTGTCCAGGCCACTTTTCAGTGCAAGCCAACAACAAGGCGGTGGAATCAGCACCCCCGCTGTAGGCCACCGCCAGCGGCAAGTCGGGCTGAAACGCGGCAAGTGCCCTGTCCAGAGGAAGGGTCACTGGCTAAGCAAGCCGGGCATCACTTGCCCACCTCTTTGGTGTCGGTGAAGCGGCCATAACTTTGCAGGCGCTCGTAGCGGCGGTCCAGCAATTCATTCAGCTTGAGATCGCTGACCTGACGGAAAGCATCGCTCAAAGCGCGCTTCAGAAACGCCGCCATTTGCTTGTGATCTCGGTGCGCGCCCCCCACCGGTTCGTTCACGATTTTGTCAACCAAGCCAAGGGCTTTGAGGCGGTGGGCGGTAATGCCCAAGGCATCTGCCGCTTCTTTGGCTTTGTCCGAGGTCTTCCAAAGAATCGACGCGCATCCTTCGGGGCTGATGACCGAATAGATGGAATACTGCAACATCAACACTTGGTCACCGACGGAAATCGCCAACGCGCCGCCAGACCCCCCTTCGCCAATGATGGTGGTGATGATGGGAACCTCGAGCTGCGCCATCTCGAAAATGTTGCGCCCAATGGCCTCCGACTGGCCTCGTTCTTCGGCCTCAATACCCGGATAAGCACCGGGCGTGTCCACGAACGTGAATACGGGTAGCTTGAATTTTTCGGCTGTTTTCATCAAGCGCAGCGCTTTGCGATAGCCTTCAGGCTTGCTCATGCCAAAGTTGCGCAGGCCCCGCTCTTTGGTGTCGCGTCCTTTTTGCTGGCCAATCACCATGCAAGGGGTGCCGTTGAAGCGCGCAAGGCCCCCCACAATGCTCAAGTCGTCAGCGAAATGGCGGTCCCCGTGCAGCTCTGTGAAATGGGTGAACACCTCTTTCACATAGTCCAAGGTGTAGGGCCGCTCCGCGTGGCGCGCGATTTTGGTGATTTGCCAGGGCGTTAAATCGCTGTAGATGTCTTTCGTGAGCTGTTGGCTTTTTTTGGTCAACTGATCAATCTCAGCGGAGATATCAACCGCTGACTCGGTTTGAACATAGCGCAACTCTTCAATTTTATTTTCGAGCTCGGCCACTGCCTGCTCAAAATCGAGGAATGATTTTTTGGCCACGGTTTATCCTTAGTCCTGTTATTTTTTGGGGACGGCAACTGCTGCTAGGGCGTTGGTCGATGCAGCGATTCAAATCGCCTCAATAGGCCACCGGCAATGGGTCCAGAGAGCGCCAAATATACCAAGTCGCCACACTGCGGTAAGGCGCCCACGCTGCAGCGACCTCCCGCGCGTCACTTCGGCTCACCACGTCACCGGAGAAATAGCTTTGGCTGATGCCCTTGATCAAACCCACATCATCGAGGGGCAACACATTGGGTCGCATCATGTGAAAGATCAAAAACATCTCCGCCGTCCAACGGCCGATGCCGCGAATGGCAACCAGCTCGTCGATGATCGCTTCGTCATCCATGCCCTCCCACGACTGAACATGCAGCGCACCGTTGTCAAAGTGCAGCGCCAGATCAACCAAATACTCCACCTTTCGGGCACTTAAGCCCGCCGCGCGCATGTCGTCTATTTTTAGTTTGAGCACGTTGCCGGGGGTGATTTCAGTGGGTAACAAGGCAAAACGATCCCACACCGTTTGAGCGGCTTTCATCGAAATTTGTTGCCCCACAATGCTGCGCGCCAAGGTCACAAAGGCATCGCCCCGTGTTTGCAGGCAAGCATCCCCAAATTGCGGAATCAAGCGCTTCATGACGCGGTCTTTTTTGACCAGATGCTTGCAAGCCTCTGCCCAATACACAGGCATTGTGGCGTCAGTTGCTCCATTTTTAATAGCTGTCATCTCATACTCAACGAGGGTCGCCGCCTCTTTTGTCTTGCATCCATCATCAAGCCGCTTCCCACGTCGTGCCGGTGGACGAATCTTTCAGAACCACGCCGTTTCCCAGGAGGTCTTGTCGGATTCGGTCGGCTTCAGCAAAGTTCTTGGCCGCCTTGGCCTGCGCTCTGGCGTCGATCAGGGAGGCAATCGCGGCCTCGTCCAAACCCGCCCCGGCGGTCAAAAAGGCGGTGGGATCGCCCTGTAGCAAGCCCAGGCAGCCGCCCAGCGCTTTTAACAGGCCAGCCAAGGCCGCGGATTGGGTCTTGTTGACTTCTGACGCCACATCAAACAACACCGCCAACGCTTCCGGTGTCCCGAAATCAGTGTCCATGGCGGCTTTGAACCGTTGCGCGAAGGGCTCAGCCCAGTCGATGGTCGCCATGGGGGAGGCCGGCACCGATTGCAACGCCGTGTAGAGGCGCTTCAGCGCGCCCCGCGCATCCCCCAAATGCACATCGCTGTAATTCAGGGCGGTTCGGTAGTGGGTTCGCACCAAAAAGAAGCGAACCGTTTCAGCGTCAAATTTGCTCAACACCTCTCGAATGGTGAAGAAGTTGCCCAAGCTTTTGGACATTTTCTCGTTGTCCACCCGAACAAAACCGTTGTGCATCCAGAACCGGGCCATGGGCTTGCCAAAAGCGCCTTCGCTCTGTGCAATTTCGTTTTCATGGTGAGGGAACTGCAAATCAGCCCCGCCGCCATGAATATCAAAGCTCTCGCCCAAGGTCTGGCAGCTCATGGCCGAGCATTCAATATGCCAACCGGGCCGTCCCGTCCCGTAATCAAAGCCCATGGCCTTGGCGTCCCACTTGGCATCGTCTGGTTCCGTGGGCTTCGCGGCTTTCCACAGCACAAAGTCCAGCGGGTCTTGCTTGCCGTCGGCCACCGCCACCCGCTCACCGGCACGCAACTCATCAAGCGACTTTCCCGACAAGCGCCCATAACCAGGAAACTTGCGAACCGAGTAGTTCACGTCACCGTTGTCGGCTTGGTAGGCCAGCCCTTTCGCTTGCAGCAGACTGATCACGCTGAGCATTTTGGGAACGTACTCTGTGGCGCGTGGCTCGATGGTTGGTGGCTCGATGCCCAATTGCCCAATGTCGCTGTGCATGGCCGTGATCATCTCATCGGTCAGCGCCCGAATGGTGATGCCCCGCTCTAGCGCTCTTTTGATGATCTTGTCGTCAATGTCGGTGATGTTGCGAACGTAGGTGACGCGGTACCCACTGCTTTTCAACCACCGCTGTGCCACATCGAAAGCCATCATCATGCGCGCATGCCCAATGTGACACAGGTCATAAATGGTCATCCCACAGACGTACATTCGGACATGGCCCGGCTCCAGTGGCGAAAACGGTTCAAGACCACGCGATAGCGTGTTATATATTTGCAAACTCATGAGTATTTAGGGGACCGGGATGGGGTCCATCACGGTACAACGGTCTTGGCAAGGACCGGGGTAAATAGGGAATTGCCGGGGGTGTCGCCAAACACCCTTGAACTACAATTCGCACCAGTATATAGCCGTCTCAGCCCAGCGAGGTGACGCGACGACAGCACTCAGCAGGAATCAAAAATCTCAATGAACTACGCTTTCTCCCCCCTCTTCACGGCCCTGCGCGTCGCGGTATTGGCGACGGCTTTCGCTGCCTGCAGCGCGCACGCAGACGATTATGGTGATGTGGGCCAGCTGGTTCGCGCCGGAAAATTCAGCGAAGCAATGAGCAAGGCCGACACCTTCTTGGCGAGCAAGCCCAATGACCCGCAAATGCGGTTCTTAAAAGGAGTGATCCTGCGCAACACGGGCAAACAGCCCGAGGCCATTGCCACGTTTACCAAGTTGACCGAAGACTTTCCGGAGTTACCGGAGCCGTACAACAATTTGGCGGTTCTTTATGCTTCGCAAAACGAGTTCGACAAAGCCAGAACAGCGTTGGAGATGGCCATCAGAACCAACCCCAGCTATGCCACTGCCCACGAAAACTTAGGCGATGTGTATGCCCGACTCGCCAGCCAAGCCTACAACAAGGCCCTGCAGTTGGATGGCGCGAACGCGGCCGTGCCGCCGAAACTGGCCACCATTCGCGAGGTGTTCAAGCCCAACCTAAGCAACCCCAAACCCAGCGCAACCCCCGCGCCTGCCGCAACGGTTGCGGCAGCCCCTGTGGTCACACCGACACCGACACCCCCTCCCGCAGCGGCTGTCGCACGGCCTGCACCGGTGGAAGCGCCAAGTCCAGCCGCCGTTACCCCCAGCAGCAATGACAGCAAGGATGTGGAAGCGGCGGTCAATAAATGGGCCAAGGCCTGGGCAGACCAAGACATGACCGGCTATTTGGCGTCCTATGGCAAAGCGTTTGATACCCCAGGTAAGCAATCCCGCAGCGCTTGGGAGGCCGAGCGCCGCAACCGTATTGTGGGCAAGTCCAGCATCGACGTGACACTGTCAGAGCTGTCTGTGACCGTCGATGGATCCGAGGCGAAAGCCCGGTTCCGTCAGGCCTATCGTGCAGGCTCCTTTGCCGTGACCAGCCGAAAAACACTCGAAATGACAAAAGTTAAAAATCAGTGGGTGATCGTCAAAGAAACGACAGGCAACTGATGAGCGGTGTGTGTTGTTCGCCGGCTGAGCCGGCTGCAGGGCTTTTCTGATTCGATGTCGACCTTCATGAAACCGCGCTGGCTGACGCTTTTCCTTGCCCTGAGCTTGGCTTTAACCGGGATGGTCCACGCCAGTCCTAACGCAAAATCGCGCTCTAAAAGACCGGTTGCATCGAAACCGATCATTGAGGCGGGGTTGGCAGAGTCGCGGTTGATTGAGGTGTACCAACTCATCGCCAAGTCCGAGAGTCGCGAGGCCTTGAACAAAGCAGGGGCCTTGGTTCGTGACTACCCCACCTTTCAACTGGCCCAGCTGGTCTATGGTGATCTTCTATCGGCGCGTGTTCAGCCCGTCAAAACGCTCGGTGATATTCCCGCAGACCTGCTCAAAGTCGGCACCCCGGCGTTGAATGAGTTGCGTGAAGAGTCTGCCATGCGCTTGAAAGCGCTGCGTGAGCGCCCCCCTGCAGGGGCAATTCCGTCGCAGTTTATTGCGCTCTCGCCCCGCAACAAGCACGCCATTGCGGTGGACACCTCGCGCTCGCGCCTCTACTTATTCCGCAATGGCCCCAATGGATTGACGTTGGAAGCGGACTACTACATCTCGGTCGGAAAATCTGGCGTAGAAAAATCCTTGGAAGGTGATGCACGCACGCCATTGGGCGTCTACTTTATTACCAGCAACCTGGACCCTTCCGCGCTCGGTGACATTTACGGCACAGGTGCCCTGCCCTTGAACTACCCCAACGAACTGGACAACAAGCGGGGCAAAACCGGCAGTGGCATCTGGCTCCATGGCACGCCGTCAGCCCAGTTTTCGCGTGCGCCGCTGGCAACCGATGGTTGCGTGGCCATTGCCAACCCTGATCTCAACAAAATCATTCGCACGGTTGAAATTCGCACCACTCCCGTGGTCATCGCCAAGGGTTTGAATTGGGTGGCACCGATGAGTTTGCGATCCGATACCAAGCCCTTTGAGGAGGCTTTGGCCGCATGGCAAAAAGCCAAATCGAGTGGCAACCTGAACCAGGTGCTGAGCTTTTACAGCAGCGACTTCAGGAGCAATGGGCGCACCCTGACCGAATGGTCGCCTGCGCTTCGCCGCGAATTGAACAAAAGCGAGGGGCGTCCCATTCAACTCAAAGACCTGTCTTTGTTGCGCTGGACGGACACCAATGACACCATGGTGGTTACCTTTGGAGAAGTCACCGATGGCACGCGAAGTGGTCCCACCAAGCGCCAATACTGGTCGCGAAGCGGATCACAATGGAAAATTTTCTACGAAGGAATTATTGGATGATTTATACGCTTTTTAGGCCTCTAGCCCCCGCCATCATTGCGGGAGTAGCTCTTTTTTCAATAGCATCGACAGCCATCGCAGAGAACGCACCTCGGGTCAAATTCAACACCACAGCCGGTGATTTTGTGGTGGAGGTGTACCCCGACAAAGCGCCTAAAACCGTCGACAACTTTTTGCAATACGTCAAAGACAAGCACTACGACGGCACGATTTTTCACCGCGTGATTGAAAACTTCATGGTCCAAGGCGGCGGTTTTGACGCCAAGTACGTGCAAAAGAAAGTTCGCCCGCCCGTGGTTCACGAAGGACGTGAAGCGCTGGCCAAAGGGGGACAAAAAAACGTAGTGGGCACACTGGCCATGGCACGCACCAATGACCCGCAGTCGGCAACCGCTCAATTTTTCATTAACGTGAAAGACAACGCCTTCCTAGACCCGACCATCATTCCTCCGGGCGACCCGGTGCCCCGGTTTGAGTACCAAGGCCAAGTGTATGAAAACACACCGCGCGACAAGCTCATGAACGCCACACAGCTGTTTGGCTACACCGTGTTTGGCAAAGTGGTCAGTGGCATGGACGTGGTGGAGAAAATCAAATCCAGCCCCACCGGCCCTGGCGGTCCCTTTCCTACGGATGTTCCCAAAACACCCATTTTTATCAACTCTGCAACCCTGGTGAAATAAATCATGAGCAACCCTCAAGTCGAACTCCACATTACCAACTACGGCGTCATCACGCTCGAACTGGACCAAGAAAAGGCCCCCAAGTCAGTCGCTAACTTTCTGAGTTATGTGAACAAAGGCCATTACAACAACACCATTTTTCACCGTGTCATTCCCGGTTTCATGGTGCAAGGCGGCGGCATGGAGCCGGGCATGAAAGAAAAGAAAGGTGACAAGCCCATCGACAACGAAGCCAACAATGGCTTGAAAAACGCCATGTACACCGTTGCCATGGCGCGCACCGGTGACCCGCACTCTGCCACCGCCCAGTTTTTCATCAACGTGGCTGACAACGGTTTTCTGAACCACACTGCCATCTCCGCCCAAGGCTGGGGTTATGCCGTGTTTGGCAAGGTCATTTCCGGCACCGACGTGGTGGACAAAATCAAGGCCGTCAAAACCGGCCGCAAGGGCCACCACGACGATGTGCCTGTAGAAGACGTCGTCATGGAAAAAGCCGTGGCACTCTGAGATGCAAGCGCATCGTCCAGGGCAAGTGACACCCAGCGCGGTTCCTCCCTGGTCGGTGCTGCAGGCGCCCGGTTCCTGGCGCCACATTGACTTCATCTCTGACCTGCACCTGCAGGCCAGCGAACCAGCGACCTTTGAGCTGTGGCGCAGCTACCTGCAGCACACCTCTGCGGATGCCCTCTTCATTTTGGGGGATCTGTTTGAGGTGTGGGTGGGGGATGACATGGCCACCTACCCTTCACCGGGTTCGACGAACCAAAGCTTTGAAGCCCATTGCGCCCACATCTTGAAGGCAGCGGCTCAGCGGCTTGACCTGTATTTCATGCACGGCAACCGGGATTTTCTGTTGGGCCCGACGTTTGCTCAGACGTGTGGCATGACGCTGTTAAGCGACCCCACGGTGCTGCAGTTTGGGGGCGAGCGCTGCTT
>JAGODZ010000371.1 GCA_017997975.1 Rhodoferax sp. | reverse complement strand
ACCGCAGCCAGTTCTACGACCTGGCGCGAACCGCGAATGCGCCTGAGTCTCGCATTCCCGTGCTGAAGAAGCTCTTGGTTCGCGCGGCCGAACAAGTGGAGCAAAGCCACCAGCTTCAAGGCCACACTGGCGTCTTAATTGATGGCGGCAACTATGGTGCTGACGCACTGGCCAGCGCGACCGGCCGTGGCTGGTGGGTCGGGCGCCCGGTGGAGTTGCCGGGTTCTCGCCCCTTGCGCTTTGACGGCACACGCTCCATTGGCAGCGCCTTAATGGGCTGGCCGACCGAGCAGGTGGTCAAATGTTTGATTCACTACCACCCGGATGACGCCTTTGCGTTGCGGCTGGAACAAGAACAAAAGGTGCTGGAGCTGTGGGAGGCGACCCGCATCAGCGGCAATGAACTGTTGCTTGAAATCATCTGCCCCCGCGCCATGATGGCCGCCGGAACCGAAGACGCCGCAGCCTTGCGTGCCGTGAAGCGTTTCTACAACCTCGGCGTCAAACCCGAGTGGTGGAAACTGGCCCCCATGCAAGAACAAGGTTGGGCTGCGCTTCAAAAACTCATCACGGAGCGCGACCCGTATTGCCGGGGTGCCGTGATTCTGGGCCTGAACCAACCCATTGCGCATTTGGCGGCGAGCTTTCGCAGCGCCACCAACCCCATCGTCAAAGGCTTTATGGTGGGCAGAACCTTGTGGGCTGACGCCTCGCTGAGTTGGTTCAAAGAGGAGTTGGACGACGCGGGGCTGATTCAAGCAGTGGCCCATCATTTTGGCGTTTTGGTTGACGCTTGGCGCACGCGCCATTTGCCCGCCCCCCACCCGCTATAACCCCCCTCTATTTTGCAAAGCAACACCATGACAACGCAACGACTCACGATGACCCAGGCCCTGGTTCGCCATTTGGCGGCCCTGCGGGTGGAGCGGCATGACGGCACGGTAGAGGCCTATTGCGGCGGTGTATTTTCAATTTTTGGGCATGGCAATGTGGCGGGTTTGGGCGAAGCCTTGTGGTCCAGCCGCGAGGCACTGACGACCTACCGGGCCCACAACGAACAAGGCATGGCGCATGCCGCCATTGCCTTCAGCAAAGCCAATTTTCGCCAGCGCATCATGGCCGTCACCACCAGCATCGGGCCAGGGGCCACCAACCTGGTGAGCGCCGCCGCACTGGCCCATGTGAACCGCTTGCCCGTGCTTTTGCTGCCCGGCGACACCTTCAACTCCCGCGCCCCGGACCCGGTGTTGCAACAGCTGGAAGATTTTTCCCAAGGCGACTTGAGCGTGAACGACGTGTTTCGCCCCGTCACGCGGTACTTCGACCGCATCACCCACCCGGCCCAAATCCTGCAGGCTTTGCCGCGTGCCATCCAGGTCATGACCGACCCCGCCACCTGTGGCCCGGTGTGTTTGGCCTTGCCGCAAGACGTGCAAACGCAAGCGTTTGATTGCCCTGAAGACTTTCTGCACCCCGAGGTGATCCGGTTTCGGCGCGCACCCGCGGATGCGTTTGAATTGTCACGAGCCGCCGCCCTGTTGCGCGGTGCCCGCCAGCCGGTCATCGTGGCGGGCGGCGGCGTGTTGTACAGCCAGGCCTGGGAGGCCTTGCGGGCCTTCGCTGAAAAGCATGGTGTGCCGGTGGTCGAGACGCAAGCCGGCAAAAGCAGCTTGCCGTGGGACCATCCGTTGAATTTGGGAGCGGTGGGGGTCACCGGTTCACCTGCTGCTAATTCAATAGCACGTGACGCTGATCTGGTGCTGGCTGTGGGCACCCGCTTGCAGGATTTCACCACCGGTTCCCACAGCTTGTTCACCCAAGCGCGCCTGCTCAGCCTCAATGTCCAGAGCTTGGATGCGATGAAGTGGCATGGAGCCTCGCTGGTGGCAGACGCCCGCGTGGGCTTGGCCCAACTCAGTGCCGCTGCGGGGGAGTGGACTGCGGACGCCGGCTGGACCGCCAAGGCCAAACACCAAGCGTCAGCGTGGGAAGCCCGGGTGACCGAGCTCACCCGTGCCGTGCCCCAAGACGAGTTGCCGTACGACGCCGAGGTCATTGGCGCGGTGCGCGACTCTTTGAACGACCGTGACGGCGACAGCGGCCAGCACGATGTGGTGGTGTGTGCCGCTGGCACCTTGCCCGCCGAGCTGCACAAGCTCTGGCGCGCCAGCTTGCCCGGCAACTACCACATGGAATACGGCTACTCCTGCATGGGCTATGAAATTGCTGGCGGCCTGGGGGTGAAAATGGCGCGCCCCGACCAAGAGGTGATTGTCATGGTGGGAGACGGCTCCTACATGATGATGAACTCGGAAATTGCCACTTCGGTGTTGCTGGGCAAGAAACTCATCATTGTGGTGCTGGACAACCGAGGTTATGGTTGCATTCAGCGCCTGCAGCTGGCGTGTGGCAGCCCGCACTTCAACAACATGCTCGACGATTGCGTGCCTGAAGGCGGCAACCCCAGCCACATTGACTTTGCCATGCATGCCCGCAGCCTGGGGGCCGAAGCGGTGCACGTGAAAGATGTGGGGGAGTTGAAGGTCGCCATGGTGGCGGCCCGCGCCGCCCGTAAAACGCAGGTGCTGGTGATTGACACCACCCACCGCCGCACCACCGATGACGGCGGTTGTTGGTGGGAAGTCGCCATTCCCGAGGTATCGAC